>CAYWBT010000167.1:0-5974 GCA_964456585.1 uncultured bacterium | reverse complement strand
GAAGCGCTCCTGGTGAGCATGGATATTGAAGGTATTGCGGTTTCGACCGGTTCCGCCTGCTCGTCGGGGGGCGTTGAGCCTTCCCACGTGCTCATGGCGATGGGTATCCCGGCGAATATTGCACAGAGTTCCATCCGTTTCAGCCTGGGGTGGGGAACCACTGCGGACGACATCGAGTATGTGCTCAAGGTGTTGCCGCGGGTTGTCGCGAGGCTCAGAAGCGTTTCCGGGGTAACGAATGCCGGGCAATTGTAACTTGTTTGTTCCGGATTTTTACCGGAGCGGAAACGAGAGCAAATAAAGAGTGAATTTTAAAAAGTGCAGTTAATGATATGATTAAAGGTTTTAGTGGTACCGTAAGAAATATAACAACATAAAATTGATATATAGAAAAGCATGGAGAAAGAAATGTATTCAGAGAAAGTCATGGATCACTTTCAGAAACCGCGCAACGTGGGCAAACTGGAGAATCCCGATGGTATCGGCAAGGAAGGTAATCCGGTGTGCGGTGATGTCATGGAGCTTGCCATCAAGGTGAAGGACAACATGATCGAAGATGTGAAGTTTCAGACATTTGGCTGCTGTGCAGCGATTGCGACTTCTTCGATGGTGACCGAGATGGTGATGGGAAAATCGCTTGAAGAAGCGGAAAAAATCAGCAAACAGGCAGTCGCGAATGCACTCGATGGACTGCCTCCGGCGAAGATGCACTGTTCGAATCTTGCAGCGGATGCGCTTCATGCCGCCATACAGGATTATAAGGAGAAGCATAAAAGCTGAGCGGAATACTTTCTAACACGGGCATACACGTTCTCCAGGGCTTGAATCCCGATGACTATCCCTCACGGAAAATAGCTGTGGCAATGAGCGGTGGCGTTGACAGTTCCCTTTCCGCCGTTCTCCTCAAGGAAGCCGGTTTTGAAGTGGTCGGGCTCACCATGGTTCTGTTTGACCGAACTGGAAACGATGGAAGTGATGGGGATGGTTCTGGTAACGATTCTCCCGCTGCCGTCGCGGCAAAGAAGGTTGCCGATGATGCCGGTATTCCCCATTACACGGTGAATCTCAGCGCCAAATTCGAATCCGCCATTATTGATTACTTTCTGAAAACCTATACCTCCGGCGCTACCCCCAATCCATGCGTTCGCTGTAACAAGCTGGTAAAGTGGAACCTGCTCCGGCAGAAGGCTCGTGAGATTGGCTGCGATCTTTTAGCTACCGGTCATTACGCCCGTATCGCCCGTTACCGTGACGGAACAAACACCCTAATGACAGGCGTTGACCGTACAAAGGACCAGTCCTATTTTCTGTGGAAGCTGGACTCGAACGACCTTTCAACAACCGTCTTTCCGCTCGGCATGAGAACGAAGACCGATACTCGCCGGTCAGCTGAGAAACGCAGGTTAGTTACCTCACAACGTGCAGAAAGCCAGGAAATCTGCTTCATCCCCGATAACGATTACCGGCGGTTCCTGCGCGAAAGGCTCAACGACAATCTCCCCGTATCGATGAACGAAGGAAATATCATTGACCGGGAAGGCAAAACCATCGGAAAGCACCACGGCATTGCATTCTATACTATCGGGCAGCGCAGGGGTCTTGGTCTTGCCGTCGGCTATCCGGTGTATGTTACCGCGCTCGATGCAGAACGCAACTTGGTACGTGTCGGTCAGAAGGAGGAGCTTCTCTCTCGCTCGATGGTGGTTCAGGAAGCGAACTGGTCTCGTGGATTCCCTCCCCGGGATGTTTTTCGTTGCCTGACCCGGATCAGATACCGTCACCCGGGCGCCATGGCCGATGTCGCGGTGACCCCTGATGGAATTATGGTAACCTTTGACAAACCGCAGTCTGCGATCACTCCCGGCCAGAGTGCGGTATTTTATGACGGTGATATTGTTCTCGGCGGCGGCATAATTGATAAAACAGAATGATTGAGTTACATTATACTGTGAAGAATATCTCCATGATCGGGTCGAGGTAATTTTTCTGTATTTCTTGCCATCGTACCTGTGTCATGTACGCCTAATCCTTCCCTCATCGATAATCCTATTCCATACCGGTAAAAGGTATGCAACCCTCATCGAGTGTTTCTTTCGACGGGAAAGGTGTTTTTTTACACACCGGTACCGTTTTACATTTCCGTGGAATGGTAAACTGTGAGAACTGTTACAACAAAATTAAATATTGATTATTCTTCGCTTATGTGTTAATATCCTTAATGGTTGCTCGTGACTGGTTAAGAACTGATTATTAACTGGGACCCACAGTAATGTTATGAAAGAAGATGTGAAAAATAATCCCGGGAATCGCCGGAGAATATGGGCTATCGGCAGCGGAAAGGGAGGGGTGGGCAAGAGCCTGGTTGCCACGAATCTTGCTATTGTCCTTGCAAACCTCGGCAGGAATGTCATCGCGATAGATCTCGATCTCGGCAACGCGAACATGCATACCTGTCTCGGCATCAAGTATCCTCCGAAGACCCTGATGGATTTTTTTAACGGCAAAGTCGGGAATCTCAATGAGATTACCATTGATACACCGATCTTCAACCTGAAGTTTATCAGCGGTTCCGGGGGAATTATTGGTTCGGCCAACCTCTGGCATGCCCAGAAAATAAAACTCATGCGCTATCTCGAAAATCTTTATGTCGATGATATTGTTCTCGACCTCGGAGCGGGAACTTCCTACAACACCGTTGATTTTTTCCTTGCCGCAACCAACCATGTGGTACTTTCCACACCGGATACCACCTCCATCCAGAGTTCCTATAATTTTATCAGGATCTGTATATTCCGCAAATTATACCAGCTTTTCCATACGAATAATCAGGTCTGGAGGATCGTGGAGAAGGTGAAAGCACCGACTCCCAATGGCGGAATCGTCAAGTTTCAGGACATTCTCCGGGAGATAGAACAATTCAAACCGCCAGGATTTGATGAATTCATGATGTTCAAACAGAATTTTCATCCCCTCCTCATCATGAACATGGTTATGAAAAATACAGAAACGCGGCTTGGCTGGGGAATCAGAGAAGTTGTCAAGCGTTACCTCGATACAGATATCACCTTTGTCGGGAACGTATCTTTTGACAACACTGTCAGGGATTCCATGGTTGACGAAACACCGCATATTATCAATGCGCCGCGGGCACGTGCTTCAGCGGATTTCATGGCCCTGATTCCCAGTCTTATGGGAGACTCTTCCGATGGTGATTTTTTGAAAGATACCGCCACGCGAGAACTGCGCCGGGCCAGCAAGACCTATGACCAGCGGATCGTGGAACCGGAGAGTATGGACGTTGATCCATCAATTTATGCGGTTGATAAAATCAAGACGGTTGAGTCACCGGAACAACCGTCTTCCATGAGTTTTTTCAGGATCAAGCCAACATCATGGTCAAAGATCGCGATTGATCTCGGCACCTCCAATACGATGATTTATGTGAAGGGGCGGGGGATAGTGATCAACGAACCATCGCTCATGAGTGTTGAAGAGCATACGGGTAAGATTGTTGCACTGGGCCACGAAGCAAAAGCGATGACCGGCCGGGCCCATTCGGGGATCAAGATCATCTCACCGCTCGAATCAGGTGCAATCTCGGATTATTCCGAAGTAAAGAAGATGGTACAAGAACTGATCAAGTTTGCGAAACGGTCCACCATATTGATCCGCCCCGGTGTGCTGCTCACCATTCAGCCCGGTCTGACCAGTGTTGAGAAGAGGGCGTTCATGGAATTCATCAGGGAACTGGGAGCCCGGGAGTTACACCTCGTGTATGCCCCCCTCGCTGCCGCGATAGGTGCCGGTCTCCCCGTTGATGTGCCCAAGGCGAACATGCTGGTGAACGTTGGCGGCGGAACAACCTCGGCAATCATTATTTCATTGAGCGGGATTGTTTCGATGGTTTCCGACCGGGTGGGAGGAAAAACCATCGATTCCTATATCCAGCGCTATATCCGTGACAACCACAATTTCTCAATTGGTGAACAAATGGCCGAATGGATCAAAATTAATTTCGGCCAGGCAATGAAAATCGGGCGGGGTAAACGGTTCATGATTCGCGGACTGGACGTCGCCCAGGGAATTCCCCAGACACTTCTGGTGAGCACCGCCGAAATCAGCGAGGCCATAGCAAAACCGGTACATCGAATGCTCAAGGTTGTTCTCGATCTTCTCGAGGAGGTACCGCCCGAGCTATCCGGCGACCTTGTCGACAGAGGAATGAACCTGACCGGAGGCGGCGCGTACCTTCAGGGCTTTGATAAGCTGATCTCCGAGCATACGGGGATCAAGGTGCATATTCCCCCGAAAGCTCAGGAAGCGACCATCGAGGGTGCCGGGCGAATGCTGAATGACTTTACCCAGTTCAGCAGGTTTTTCGTTGATGATTTCAAACTCACCACTCCCTAGGGGTGACGAGAGGGGAATACAATCACCGTATCAGGGGGGCCCAATCAACTGCGCGAAGCGGGCTGTGATGCACCCTGCCGCCGAGACACATGGTGGGTATCGTTGTTGTTGGTGAGGGGAGGAGCGTTCCCGACAGGCTGACCATCGAGTATCCGATGCCGTGCTTATGTGATGATACGTAGCGTTTCAATAATCGTGCGAGTTGCCCGGTAGTATGCGGAGGAAACAATCGACACGTTTTGTGGAGGAGGGAAATCAATGCGCTGTTCAATAAAACTGCTGCTCGTGCTTACCATGACGGGGATGCTCGGGGGATGTGGAGCGGGGAGTTTTCATTCCATGCTCGGGGAATCTCGGCAATGTATCTCGAATGGCCAGTACGATCAGGCCGCGCAAGAAATAATGCGAATGATCAGCATTTATCCGAATGAGCCGGAGCCCTACTACCTGCTCGGGCTGGTTGACCTCGCAAACAAACGATATGACCGGAGCATAGTGAACTTCGAAAAAGCGGAACGTCGCGGTCTTGAAAAAAACGACAATTTCTATCTCAACAAGGGGATCGCCTTCTATGGCGACGGCGATCTTCTCGGGGCGGAGGACGCCTTTGTACAAGTTCCTTCATCGGGGGCAGCCCAGAAATATCTCGGTCTGGTTCGGTATGAATTCAGGGATTTTGCGGGTGCGGCCGAAGCGTTCAGGAAGGCAACCGGAATAAAGAATGATACCACCAGCCTGTATGCGTTCGGCATGTCCCTCTACTATGAAGGTGCCAATAATGAGGCGCTCGACATCATGTCCATGGCATACAAGCTCGCACCGGACAACGACAAGATAGTATTTCAGACCGCAAACCTCCAGATGTTGAACGGATACCATGCCGAGGCCGCCGAGCTCTACGCGGACATCCCCCCGGAGTCGCCCTATAGCTTGAAGGGCAGATATAACCGGGCAGAAACTTACATCCGTGCCGGGCAGTACCCCGACGCCGTGGCTCTTCTCGATGAGTACACGGCTGAGAATCCGAATGATTACGAAGCGCTGTACAATCTATCCGCCGCCCTCATAAAAACAGGGGATTGTGCTTCGGCGACTGAGCACCTCATGAGGCTCGTTGTCAATGATACGTTTTCGACACGGGCGGCCTACAACCTGGGACTGGCACATTACCGCCTGGGGAACTATGCGGAATCGGCTCATTACTTTTCACGGTCAGTTGAAGGTAACCTGGAGAATGCCGCTTACCGGTACGCATACGGTCTTGCGCTCTCCGAATTTGGCGACATGCACGGGGCGGAAGAACAGATGATTATCCTGCTCAACCTGGATCCGGGGAATGTGGATGCGAGCACATGGCTCGAACAAAATGTGCCCCCGGAAACGAACGAAACACCATGAATGAACCGAGGATCGATTCATCGAAAGAAGACGGCAATTTTCTCATGAAGAAAATATGATTTTAATTGACTTTAATCTGTAAAAATTATATATTACAAATCTGTATTACAAGTCCCCTTCGTCTAGTGGCCCAGGACTCAAGGTTTTCATCCTTGCAACAGGAGTT
>CAYWBT010000166.1:0-7584 GCA_964456585.1 uncultured bacterium | reverse complement strand
GCCGATCGCAAACCAACTCGCTGCCGTCTCACGGGTTTCAGTCTGCTCGACCGGCGCCGTACGTCCAAGACGGCCATCGTCAACATACGATGCCTTCTCAAGTTCATCGAACCGCGGAAGAGCACCGAGATTCTCGGTAATATTCGTGATCAGGCGGTCTTCGTCGAAGTTCCCGACCACGGTAACGACCATGTTGTTGGGAACGTATACCTTGCGGTAGAGGTCCACAACATCCCCGCGGGTCAACTGCTCGATCGTCCCGGGATATCCCATTCGCGGCTTGTGATACGGATGAGTTCCGTAATGGGAATCAACCATGAGGTCCATCGCACGGTAGATCGGTTGGTCGTAGCGAAGATGAATACTCTGAATCTGCAGTTGCTTCTGGAGTGCCACCGCATCATCGGGAAAGGTTGCTTTCTCCAGGATATCGTAGAGGATCGCGAGGCTCCGGTAGAGACTTTCCGATGTTGATTGAAGTTCGACTGTGCCGTGTTCACGATTCGAAGAAGTCGAGAGCCGAGTCCCCATGCTTTCGAGATCGAGTGCGATTTCCTCGGAGGAACGTGTCTCGGTACCCTTCTGCAGGGTCGTCTGCATGAGGGTGCACAGACCAGCCATATCTTCCGTTTCATACAGGCTTCCCATTCTGAGGGTGATGATAACGGAAACGATACTGTTCGTCGCAACCGGCTTGGTGAGAATGACAAGACCGTTCGGTAATTCGGTTCTCTTCACTGCATGTGCCTCCGAGCATAGTAACGGGTATCCGATGAGAAGTGCAAAAAAAAGGTGCATGAACCACGATGGCAACCTAGTCACCCTGTACCTCCCCGACGACTTCCTGAACACGCGGATTGACAATTCCAATCGTATACGATCCGGGATCGAGCACCCGATTGACATAGGTCATTATCTCTTCCTCGGTAACCGAATCGATGGATTTCTCGTATTCAAGGGCATGTTCGAGCATGTTGAGCGTATGGAAGTGCCCCAGGGTCTGGCCGATATCGGAGTTCGTTTCATTCGAGAACTGAAAATCCGCCTTGAGCATGGTTTTTACCTTGTTCAGCTCATCCTGCCCGGGCGGTTCATTCCTGAGTTTCTCGATCTCTTCAATGACTGCACTGGTAAATTTCTGAACATTCCCGGGTTCCATAGTACCGTAGACAACGAAGAGACCCGACTTGGTAAAGGGATAGATATAGGCATTGGCGGAGGACGCAATTCTTTCCTTCTCCACCAGCCGCCGATAAAACCGCGAACTCTTCCCCTCTCCCAGAATGGAACTCACCACATCGAGCGCCGCATTTTCCCGGTTCTCCAGGTATCCCGATGTCTGAAATGCCATCAGGACGTAGGACATGTTCACATCCTTTTCGAGGGTAAATCCCTGGATACCTTCGCGGGGGGGCACCTCAAAGGACGGGAACCGTTCGGCAACCTGATCATCAGGTTGCCAGTCGGCGGTCAGTTTTTTTACCTCTCCGATCGCATCCTTGGTGTTAATATCACCAACGATAACCATGCTCATGTTGTTCGGTACATAGAATTTGGCCAGATAGTTCTTGAAATCATCACGGGTCAACTGGGAAACACTTTCTTTCGTCCCCAGAACCGGGTGAGCGTACGGGGTGCCCGGAAACATCGTCGCAAACAACTCCTCATACAATGTCCCGAGTGGATTATCAGCCTTGCGATTGATTTCTTCCTTGATAACACCGAGTTCCTTCTGTATTTCGGCTTCGTTGAAACTCGAATTCCTGATGGCGTCAACCAGAACATCCGCGGCGAGTGAAAAGTTCTCCGCAGGCAGAACAACATAGTACGCGGTATATTCAACCGAAGTAAACGCGTTGTTGTATCCTCCCAGGCTCTTGATCGCACGGTCGATCTCCCCAACTCCGCGCTTTTCAGTGCCTTTGAAAAACATGTGCTCGTAAAAATGTGATATGCCGTGTTCATGATCGTTTTCGTTGGTACTTCCGGTTCTGCACCAGAGATAAACCGCGACGATTGGTGCTGAATGAACCTCTTTGACAAAAACATCCAGGCCGTTTTCAAGTGTCACCTGGGTATACGGGGTAAGGGGAGAACCGGATAGTTCTGTTTTTTCTGTTGTCACTGATTTTCTCCCGCCACAGGATAGCATAACCAACGCTGATACCGCCATGGCCATCGTTATAGTACACAAGTATTTCATGACTCCCTTTCCTGAATTCGAAGCAGAAGCGAGGTGAGATTGTACATCAAGAAATCCCGTTCGAAGGCAACCACACTTCTTGCCGCTCCGAGTATAAAATACATAATTCACCAGTACCCGGTCAAGAAACATATTAATATTTTCTTCCGGCACCAACCATTCGTTCGGATTTCTTAAAATGGCAGTATTTTTCGGAATTGAGCGCGCAGCGGTAATTTTTCTTCCGGCGTCAAGAAGGAGCTGAAGCAATAGAACAAGAGGGGCAGGCAACACAACGAGCAGTAATAACCATATTTCAGAACGGGAGCGGCCGGTTTATAGAGGAATGACAGGGCGATCGTCGCCGAAGTCAACAGCAATACGGTCCACAGCCGCTTGAACTCATACCGTACGAGATAAATCGACCTCGATATGTAGTAGAGTACCGACACCATGACCACATAGGCGATAATCGTTGTGTAGGCCGCGCCGATCAGGCCGAACTTCGGGATAAAAAAGAAATTGAGCCCGAGATTCAACGCCGCTCCCGAGAATGTTGCCATTGGCAGGTACATGGTCTTTTCACGAATATAGAGACCGGGCAGCATGATAATATAGAAACCGTACACGACGTATGAAAAAGCAATGAAGGGAATGATATTTGCCAGTGAAAGCGGCCGTCCGGGAGCATAGATACTGAATAGTAACTCCCTGAAGAGGACAATTCCGAGAAATACCATTCCGATAAACATGGCATAATAAGTTGCGACTCTTGAATATATCTCTCTGTCATTATACTTTTCTTTAAGAGAGAGGAAAAACGGCTGCCATGCCACGTGGAAGGAATTGACAAATACCATGATGCCAACCATTCCCAGTTGATAGGCATAGGCATACTGTCCAAGCATGGCATTTCCCAGAAAGCGCAGGATGATGACCCTGTCAGAGAAATCGATGATCCTCATGGCAAATACCGTGAAAATCGTCGGGATACCGAACATGAGCATTCGTTTCAGCACGGAGAAGGAAATACGACCGCACAGATACCTGCGGTATATCGGGAAAAACATCGCCGCGATACACGCGACGACCAGGAGGTTCGCCTCGAAAATTCCCCGCACTCCACGACCGAGGAACCAGACCAGAAACGCGTTCATTCCAATGAACAGGACGAAGCGCATGCCAGAAATTAAGGAAAAGTAGGCAAACCGCTTCTCCGCACGCAGAATGAGCGTTGGATAGATAACGATCGTATCGAGAATCAGGATGATGAAGAGCAGCCGGGTGACGTAGACGTATTCAGTACTCCCTGTTATCAGGCTGGAAGCGATTTCACCCCAGAACATGGTAATGAGCAGGAACGAGCATCCCACCAACAAGGTGAACACGATGGAGGTTGTGAGAATAACGTCCTTTTTGTGCCGGTATTCGTCTTCCATGAAGTAACGGAGGAAGGCGTTATTGAGCCCCAAGGTACAGAAGAGACCGAGAAAGGCTGATGCTACATAAAGCGAGGTTCGATCACCAATCTGAGAATCGGTCAGGGGAATATGAAGATACAGGAACATGAGGAGGAAGCCGGTACCGCGGGAGACTGTCTCGAAAAGTCCGTAAATAACGGAGTGCTTGAATAAACGCTTGATATGAGTCAGCATTATTCATCTCTTCCGATGACGGGGTATCCCACACGGTTTACGAACAGTGGACGAAACATACTATCGGCAAACAACCTGACTGCCGAGATCATCTTCTCACCACGACCATTTTCCCCCTGACGGACCGGCCGTTCTTGTCAGTGCAGGTGTAGAAGTATACACCCGAGCCGACTAACGAACCCTTAAAATTGCTGCCGTCCCAGACAGCGGATGCACTGTCATTTTCCTCACCGACATCAGCCGATAGCTCGATGACCAGATCTCCGGTAAAGGTGTAGATCCTGAGCGGCTTCAAAGGTTTCAAGTTGGTAAAAACGGCGCGTTTATTTGTGCCCCAGAGTTCGAAAGGATTCGGGTAGACACTCACAATATCACCTTCTTTCCCCCCACCGGTTCCCCTTACATTGAAACTGCACAGACCGGCATCCGTTCCGAGCACGAGGATATCGCGCTCATTGTCGTACTCGAGCGAGAATATGCTTGATGTGTACAATATCCCGCTGTTTTCATTCGTATAAAGGTGTACGAACTCATTCTTGGAATTAATCCTGACAAGCCCCATGGAGGTTCCGATCCACTTGTTGTTATACTTGTCGACTTCAATACACATCACCTCGACCGCTGTTTCACCGAGTAACTGGTTTTTATCCTCGACTTCCAGTTCGCCCCCCGGGTGAATCTGTACACGATTGAGACCACCGTCAGAACCGACCCAGACATATCCGTCGTGATCGGTATGAATCGCCTCAATCCGCATGCTGTTGAGGCCGTCACTCTGCTTGATAAAGTACGGCGTATCATCTGACGTTTCATAGGGATCAGCGCCGACGTTGAGAGCTATCAGGCCCGTATCCCAGGTTCCCATCCATACCCAACCGTCATCCTCGGCATGAATGCGGCGAACAACATGGGTTGTTCCGGTATAATCAAATGAAAAATTGTGATAGCGGTGCGAAGCTGCCGGCAGCGTGCCTTCAAGAACGTATGCCCCCCTGAACCATCCGGCAAGCCAGATATTACCGTGCCTGTCCTCGGAAATATCGGTGCAGACGACATACCCATTGGGATTGTCATCGACAGAAATGAGTATTTGGCGGTCGTGATCGACATGAAAGACCTCGTCATCTTTTTTGTCCTCGGTGCCATTGTCGTCGAGCACAAAGACGCCGTTATTGAACGTCCCCCCCCAAACCATTCCACGGCTGTCGACATGGACTGCGGTAATCCACTTGCTGGGAAGCCCGTCATCCTCCTGAAAGCACACCCACCTGCCGTCTTGGTATTTCTGGAGGTAACCGGGTTCTTCACGGTACGATGTCGCGGACCAGACGGCATCGCTCCCGTTAATGGAAATCTGCCTGAGTGTGGTGCTTTTCGGCCCGTTAATCTCCAGGATACTCCTGTATCCCTGCCGTACATAGCATTTCAAACCGTCTGACTCCGTGCCGATCCACATTTGTTCCTGTTTCCCCGTGGCAATCACCGTCAGCGGTTTCAACTCCATGTCAATCAGAAACCATGAATTACCCACTTTACGATACAATCCCCTGTTGCTTCCGATATAACAGGTATTCAGGAAGTTATCCATGCTGTAGATTATTGTTTTTTGGACAGATGTCAAAATTCCCTTTTCAGTTTCCAGGTCGAAAGAATAAATACCGGCACCGTCGGTACCGATATATATCCCACGGTTACTTTCATCATTCTCGTCCTGGTAGTAGAGCACGCAGTTGACCGCGGAACCGAATGAGTAACTATCCCAGTTCTCCGCGAATTCAAGGTTCGGATCATCGACATCGGCCCATGCCAGGCCCTCGGCGGTACATGCCCATATTCTACCGAGAAATATTTTAACTTGTTTCACCGGGATGTCCTCGTTGATAGCAGTCGAGAGCTTGGTGTATGTGTGTAATTCCTCGGTATTCAGGTTCAGGCGGTCGATACCTTTCGAATGGCTGATATAGAGAATGCTGTCACTTTCAACGAAAATATCGTTGATGGCGATGGATCTGAATTTGTCTTTGCTGTCGACATATTCGGGAAAGAGGATTGGTTCGAGGATCGTGTTTTCCGGATCGAAACGGAATAATCCATCATACCGGGTACCGAGGAAAATCTTCTCTGAAGAAGCGGCAATAGCGATAATATTACTCACATCAAGGCCGTGATTCTTGTAAAACACCTCATATTCCTTTTTCTCGAAATCATAGCGGAACATACCGTTCGGGGTCACCGCGTATACATAATCACCCAGTTCAAGCGCATCGATTATGGAAAACATGTGCGGATAAATCTCCCAGTCGGATATTTCCTCCGCGCCGGAGATTTGCACCGAGAAAGTTACTATGAGAAAAACGAGTATCCGTGCTATGATTATCATGTCAACCTCATGGGTACGAAAGTTTTCCACGATATTTCATCGTAAAGTAGTAGGCGAGCGATATCATGGTGATACCAAAACAGAATATACTAAAAACATTGCCGAAGCGTGCATAGAATGTTGTTCCCACACCCGGATGGATCGTTCCATAAAGTATATCGCGTTCAAAGGTTTTCGTTCTTGAGCGTACCCTTCCATGATGGTCGATCATCATGGAGATACCCGTATTGGCACATCGAACGACCGGCTGGTGAAATTCAATCGCCCGCATGACAGCTATCATGGCATGTTGAATCGGCGATGCGAATGGGCCGAACCATACATCATTCGTAATAACCACGATAAACCGTGAACCCCGAACCACAAACGCACGGTTCATATCGGGGAAAATCGACTCGAAGCATATCGGCACATGAAAGGGCGGTATATGCCGTGCGGTAAAAACCACCGGTTGTGATCCCACTGCCCAGTTCGCCTGTCCCAGTTCCAATTTTTCCAGAAACGGGAAGTAACCGGACAGGGGGATTTTCTCACCGAAGGGGACGAGGTGCATCTTTTTATACACCTGTACCTCATAATCGCCGGGCAGGAAAAATGCGGCTGCATTCCAGGTGTCGCCGGTCTCGTAGTCTATCGCGGGGGTGCCGGTAAGCAACGGTACTCCGCAGGAATCAACGATCGCCTGCACCATGCGCCTGAATTTCGGCCACTCACAGAGATACACCGGCACCGCTGTCTCCGGCCAGACCACCAGGTCGGGTTTGAAAGCCATCGCTTCGCGGGTCATGTCGAGATAGCGGTTCATGTTCCACATCTCGTTCCCGGAGCCCCACTTTTCTTCGGGGGTAACGTTACCCTGTATGAGCGCAACGTTCACCGCCTGTGTGTCGCCATCCGGGAGGTGCATCACGATTTGTGAATAGAGGAGCGGTACAACGAAGAGGGTGAGTAAATAAAGCCAGCGTGCCGGCGATCTTCGCCTGATGAGAAGATAGATGGCGACATTGACCGCCACAATCCAAAAGGAAACACCAAACGCACTCGTGATGTCGGCGAACTGTATCAAGAAGGGATAGGATGTCTGCGAATTACCCATAATCATCCAGGGGAACGCCAGTGTGTCAAATGACCTGAACCATTCGATGCCCGCCACCATGAAGGGAAAGAGAAAAAGCCAGATACGCGGCAGTGTCATCCTGACCAGGCGTGCAATAATAAACGGCAACGAATAAAACAACGCCAGGGTCAGCACCGCCGCGATCATACCCACCCAAGTTATGTGCCGCATCCAATTCAGCGTGAGCGCATGAAATACCAGACCGGAAAAGAATGAATAGCATAAAACTTTACCCGTTGGTTGGTTGTTC
>CAYWBT010000165.1:6199-7596 GCA_964456585.1 uncultured bacterium | reverse complement strand
GAATCCTTGATGTATTTATAACTCATCGTCATGACTTAACTTAAGGCATATTTTTTTATCGTACCGTGTCAAAACAAAACTTTTATTATGATCGTGTCATGAATAAATCGTTGCGAACATCGGGCAAGGAAAAACGCCAGGCGGCCATTCGCGAGATTCTCGACAGCACTTCCGGCACCACACACGAGGAAATACTGGATTATCTTGCGAAAAAGGATGTATCTTCGAGCCAGTCGACCCTCTCCCGCGACCTCCGTGAGATGGGCGCGGTGAAGGCGTCGCTTGGTAACGGGAAATCATGTTACCGTCTCTCCGGCAGGGTGAGGGAGTTTAGCCGAACGATCGCCAATTATCCGGTGAACTATGAGGTGACTGGTAATTTCCTTGTAATAAAGACCATGCCCGGCAGTGCGCCTGGTTTTTGTGTTGTGATCGATTCCCAAGGGTGGGAGGAGATCGTGGGAACGATAGCGGGCGATGATACCATCCTGGTGATTGCCCGTAACACGGCGGATATTGCTGTCATTATCGAACGGCTGAAAGGTTCACTTTAAAGATAGTTGAAAGCCGTTTTGCCCGTATAACCGTTTTTGTAAGTTTTGCCGCAATCTGCTAGCATGCGAAAGGATAACAAATGATTCGTGCCGGAATTCTGGGTGCTTCGGGGTACACGGGAGCGAGGCTGGCTCAGTACCTCTCCAGGCACCATGAAGCAGACATCGCATTTATAACCTCACGCAAGGAAAAAGGACGTGCGATCTCCGATCTGTACGGCTCGCTGAAGGGAATCTGCGATATGGTCTTTTCCGATCCGGGCGACATTCAGGATGCCGAGATCGATGTACTGTTTACCTGTGCGCCCGACCAGGTCTCCATGCGGGTGATACCCTCATTCTATGATCGGGGTGTGGCGATTGTCGATCTCGCTGGCGACTTCCGGATGGATACCGCGGAAGCATATGAGCGCTGGTATGGCGAGCCTCACGTATCACCAGGGTACCTTGAGAAGGCTGTGTATGGTCTTACCGAGTTCAACCGCGGGATGATCAGCACCGCCAGATTCGTCTCAAATCCCGGGTGTTATCCGACTTCGGTGCTACTCCCCATCACGCCGCTATTTCGCGCGGGATTGATCAGCCCCCGTGAGATCTACGTGAACGCTGTCAGCGGGATCAGCGGCGCGGGTAGGGGACTGAGCGAGTACAAGATGTTCTATGAAACAGATTCGAACGTTCTTCCCTATAAACTCGGCCGTGTTCACAAGCATGTGGGTGAAATGGAGCAGGAACTTTCGAAAAGTGCCGGTGTGCCGTGTACGGTGATATTTTCACCGCACGTGGTACCGATGAAAACCGGGATTGTTTCGACGATTCTAGTTACCTTGGAGGAGAAGACCA
>CAYWBT010000165.1:0-6189 GCA_964456585.1 uncultured bacterium | reverse complement strand
CGCCGGATATGATCGATACCGCGTTTACCGAGGCGTACGGAAGCGAATTCTTTGTTCGATACCATGCGGGGAGCCTTCCCGAGAGCAAGTTTGTGGCTGATACCAACTTCTGCGACATCGGATTTTCCTGTGTGGAGGATACCCGGAGAGCGGTGATCGTCTCGACGATATGCAACCTGGGGAAAGGTGCTTCCGGGCAGGCGGTACAGAACATGAACGTTATGTTCGGTTTCGACGAGAAGGAGGGATTGGTTTGATGGGGAAGATCGTGGTGAAAATGGGCGGATCGACCCTTGATACGGAAGATATGCTGGTGCAGTTTGCCCAAGGCATTTCTCTCCTGCCGGAGGACTGCCGGGTAGCGATCGTCCACGGCGGTGGGAGAGATATTGCCCGCCAACTCGAAAAGATGGGACGGGAATTCACCTTCGTCGACGGTCTCAGGGTAACCGATGATAATGTTATCGATGTCGTCGAGATGGTTCTGTCTGGATTGGTCAATAAGTGGATTACGCGGGCCTTGGATCTATGCGGCAGACGCGCGGTGGGTATCAGCGGGACGGATTGCGGGTTGTTTCATGCCGAGAAGCTCATGGTGAGGAATATTGATCTCGGATACGTGGGTGCGATAAAGGAGGTCAATACCGAGCTCATCGAGCTATTGATAGAGCGAGGTATCATTCCCGTTGTCTCACCGGTTTCAATCGGGCCCGAACATCGCGCTTATAATGTCAACGCTGACCATGCGGCATGCAGGCTTGCCGAGGAGTGGAAAGCCGATGACCTGATTTATATTACCGATGTTCCGGGAATCACCATCGGCGGTGTGCTCCGGGACAAGATACTGATCGGCGAAGTCGAAGAGCTCATCGACACCGGGGAAATCACCGGAGGTATGATTCCCAAGCTCATGAATGCTGCTTCGGCGGTTCAGCAAGGAGTTAAACGCGTTCATATAATCGGCTGGGATGGTCCCGGTAGTATCCGCGATTCCATCAATGCCGACCGGCACTTCGGAACGGTTATTGAGTGAAAAGATTGTTGTTTTGCAGGAAAGGTGCTCAAGGGTAAGGAAGCATGGCTATGAAAAAGGATTCATTAGTAGAACTCTCGGACAACTGCATTTTACAAACGTATGGCCGGATAAAACTGGCGTTTGAAGAGGGGAATGGTGCGGTCCTGTATGATGTGGACGGCGATGCATACCTTGATTTTACATCCGGACTCGGCGTCAATGCGCTTGGCTACGGTCACCCGGCTGTTGTGGAGGCAGTGCGGAAACAAGCCTCGAAGGTTATCCATACCTCGAACCTGTACTATATCCCTTCGCAGGCCGTTCTTGCAGAGAAAATATGCAGGAGTTGCTTCGGTGAACGGGTCTTCTTCTGTAACAGCGGTGCGGAAGCGATCGAAGGCGCGATCAAGTTTGCCCGGAAGTGGGGAAATCAGTTTGAATCGCCGAAATATGGTATCGTCGCCTTTGCCAATTCCTTCCACGGCAGAACCTATGGCGCCCTTTCGGCAACGATGCAGGAAAAGTATCGGAAGGGATTCGATCCACTCGTTCCGGGCTTTGTCGCCGCTGAGTTTAACAACATCGAGTCAGTGAAGCAGGCGGTTTCGGAATCAACGGCTGCTGTCCTGCTTGAACCTCTCCAGGGTGAAGGCGGCGTTAACTTCGCGGCGGAAGGTTTTCTCCGTCGGGTCGAGGACCTGTGCAGAGAACGCGACATCCTCCTGATTGTAGATGAGGTGCAGTGCGGTTTAGGACGGACGGGGAAATTGTACGCCCACAAACACTTCGGGATCACCCCCGACATCATGACACTGGCGAAGCCTCTCGCGGGCGGTTTGCCGGTCGGTGCTGTTGTTGTGGGATCGAAGGTGTGGCCGCACATACAACCGGGTGATCACGCGTCGACCTTTGGCGGAAACCATCTGGTGACCGGTGTTGCATGTGTCGTATTCGATCTGCTCAATGATCCCGGTTTTCTCGAAGATGTAGAGGAAAAGGGCGACTATCTCCGGAAAAAGCTCAATGAAATCGCTGTGAAATATCCGGCGGTGAAAGAGGTGCGAGGCAAGGGCCTGCTCATGGGGCTTCTCGTCAATTTCCCTGCAAAGGAGGCGGTTGAGTACTTCTTGCATGAAAAGATACTGATCTGCGCCGCAGGGCCGGAGGTGATACGGTTCATCCCGCCGCTTATAATTACGCGGGACGATATAGGACGGGTTATCGATACGCTCGATTGTTTTCTTGCAGGGAGAACATAATGGTGAATATCCGGCGGAGAAAAATCGATCACGTCCTGATTGTACTCGCCTTTATCTTCATCGTGAATGTCCTGTTGAAATGGCGGTTTTACAGCGGACTCGTCTGGGCGGACGATTTTTCGTACGGAGTATATGCATTCCGGCTGTTTCGCGTGCCGCTACCCTGGAACATGGATGTTGATTTCAGGATGCTGCGGCTGACCCTCATGCTGCCGGTTTCGCTCATCTTCCGCGTACTGCCGCCGACCGAGTTCACCGCGGTGCTGTATCCTATGATGCTTTCATTCGGTACGATATATCTTGTGTACCGTATCGGAACGGTGCTCTTCGGGACAACGGCGGGTCTGTGTGCGGCGGCTGTTATCGCAACGTTTCCGGCTGATGTTGCCTTTGGAACCATGCTGCTGCCCGATACTATCGTGCCTTTTTATCTGGCGCTTTCCGTCTGGGCGTTCCTGAAAGGTGAATCGGCGGAACAGGGGAGAGCACGATTCTGGTACCTGCTCGCGGGAATCTCGGTGTTTCTGGCATTCAACGCCCGTGAGAATTCATACTATTTTCTCCTGTTCTATGTACCGTTCGTTGTGAGCCGCGATCGCTGGCGCAGGGATTTCTATATGGGGATAATCGGTTTTACGGTACCGATCCTGCTTCTGTACGCGGTCTACTACGTGAAATCGGGGGATTTTCTGTACAACCTGCATCTGGCGGAAACGTATCGCGATCCACTCATCGCCTCGGGCTATATTCCCCGGAACGCCGATAACTGGTTGACGCAGTTACGGTTCATGTTTCCGTTTTTATTCACGAGATCTTCCGATGGGATGTGGTTTCTGAGTAGTACCTACGGTTTGGCGTTTTTTCTCGGGGTACCGTGTCTTGTCTATACCGTGATAAAATCGCTGAAAAGACGAAACTATTTTATGCTGATTGCGTTCTGGTGGTTTCTGATAGGGTATCTTTTCCTGGAGTTCGGGACAATTTCGTTTACGAGCTACCAGATGATGAAAAAACTCCCCCGGTTTCTGCTCATTCTCTCGCCGGCGCTCGCGCTTGGTTATGGCGTGGTGCTCGCTGATATCATTCGATCAGTCAGGAAGCGGTATCGGCGGGAGAAGAAGATAATAACCTACCATGTTATTCCCGGCGTTGTGTTGGTGGGTATCATGGTGATATTACAGATATTCTCACTTTTTGTGGTGGTTGTTCCGAGAAAGCATAGCACGGATGCAAATGTTGAAAAATACCGCACGTGTTTCTATGAAGTACTGAAAAAACGTTGGAGAAAATCGGTCTTCATTACCGGTGGATGGTGGCGTAACAAACTCGCGTTTTACTACCTACCCGACGAGCGGTATGCTGATGTGAGCTGGGATCGCTCCACGATGCTGCGTGATCTCCAGAAGGTGAGCGACCCGTCAGAGCTAGCCGGATCGTACCTCATACTCGACCGCAGCCATTTCAACGGCAATAACGATCTCAGGGTGATGCACGAATATGACGATTTTGGAAGCTACCTGATGCTGCCGCCGAAGGAATGGAAGCTCCTGGCGAACAAGGTATTTTTCCGGAGCAATACCCGGTATGATGTGGAACTCTATGAAATTCCAGTGGGATGGACGTATGATGAGCCTGAGGGCAGGGATTTCGTGGTCGGATCGTTCCGGCACGCCATGGAAAACAATGATATATTTCTCGCCTACCAGAATCTACACCCCGACTTCGTGCGGTCATTGACGAAAGACCAGTTCTGGGATTTCATGAAACAGGTCATGGACCTGACGCCGCAACAAGCCGACGAGTTATTTGCGAAGCAGGTTACGTTTAAGGAGTACAACGGCAAATGGAAACTGCAGTTTGTACTCAACTAACATGAACAAGTCGAGAAACCATTCTGATAAAGCGGCGGCTGAATACGCTGGCAAATATCGACATGAACGATTATCAAAATAGAGAATATTCCAATATGTAACATACATTCCGGTTGTTGTGATTTGAACAATAATCCGTTGGAGAAACTCATGGAAAGAAGCATTGAAAAAGTTGTACTTGCCTATTCGGGAGGTCTTGATACCTCGATCATCATACCCTGGCTGAAAGAAACCTATGGCTGCGAAGTCATTGCCATGGCCGCGGATGTCGGGCAGGGTGTTGAGCTTGAGGGGCTTGAGGAGAAGGCGCTCAAATCCGGTGCATCGAAACTGTACATTGAGGACCTCAGGGAGGAGTTTGTCGCGGATTTCGTGTTCCCGACGCTCATGGCCGGTGCGGTATACGAGAAAAAATACCTCCTTGGCACCTCATTCGCCCGCCCACTCATCGCCCGCCGTCAGGTGGAAATCGCCCGCCAAGAGAACGCCGATGCAGTGAGTCACGGCGCCACCGGCAAGGGAAACGACCAGGTCCGGTTTGAGCTGACCTACAAGGCATTTGCGCCCGACCTGAAGATAATTGCACCCTGGCGCGATCCCCAGTGGACAATTAAGAGCCGTGAGGATGCGATCGAATATGCCGAGAAGTGGAACATTCCCATCGCCCAGACAAAGGAAAAAATATATTCGCGCGACAGGAACCTCTGGCATATCAGCCATGAAGGCGGTGATCTCGAGGATCCCTGGAACGAGCCGCGGGAAGATACCTACATGCTGACCGTATCTCCCGAAGATGCGCCGGACAATCCGGAATATCTCGAAGTCGGGTTTGAACAGGGGCGGCCGGTTTTGCTCGATGGAAAATCGTATGGACCGATTGCCATACTTGAACAACTGAATGCCATTGCCGGACGTAACGGCGTCGGGCGTGACGATTTGGTTGAAAACCGCCTGGTCGGGATGAAATCACGGGGGGTGTACGAAACACCGGGTGGAACCATTCTGTACGAAGCGCACCGTGCGCTCGAATCGCTGACCCTTGACCGCGACACCATGCATTACAAGGAGGTGCTGGGTCTTCGGTATGCCGAACTGGTGTACTATGGCAAGTGGTACCATCCGCTCCGTGAGGCGATAGATGCCTTCGTGGCAACTACCCAACGGAATGTCACGGGGACGGTTCGGATTAAGCTCTTCAAGGGTACCTGTACCGCGGTCGGTATCAAGAGTCCATACTCGCTCTATCGCGAGGACATAGCAACATTCGCACAAGACGAGGTCTACAATCAGTCTGATGCCACGGGCTTCATCAATCTGTTCGGACTGCCGGAGGCAATCAGCGCGAAATTCAGAAAGAGTGGAGAATAATACCATGAAAGGAAAGGAACAGTCGGTTCTCTGGGGTGGACGGTTTACCGAGGGCCTTTCAGATATCATGCTGGAATTCGGCGCTTCCATCGATGTCGACATCGAGCTTTTGGAATGCGACATCAGGGGAAGCATTGCCTGGGCGGAAGCCCTTGAAAAAGCCGGCGTTCTTGAACACCGGGAAGTGCTATCTATCATCGACGGTCTTCACAATGTAGAAGAAGCGTTACGGAAGGAACGGTCGAAGGGAACGGCCGGTTTCGACCGGAGTCTCGAGGATGTCCATATGACAGTGGAGGCGAAACTGATCGAGATGATTGGCGATGCGGGTGCGAAACTGCACACGGGGAGATCGCGGAACGACCAGGTTGCCACCGATGAGCGGCTTTACCTGCTCGGGGCGATCAGTGAAGTCATCGGGATGATCGCTTCTCTCCAGAAAGTAATCGTCGCGCAGGCGGAACGGTATATCGATCCGATCGTGCCGTCGTATACGCACTTCCAGCAGGCACTTCCGGTTCGGCTCGGGCACTACCTGATGTCGTGGTTCTGGATGCTGGAACGTGACAAGGGACGGTTCGCTGATGCGGTGAAGCGTGTCGATGCTCTGCCCCTCGGATCGGGTGCGGTAGCAGGCAGCGGATTTGACATCGACCGTGACTTTCTGGCGGAGAAA
>CAYWBT010000164.1:0-7654 GCA_964456585.1 uncultured bacterium | reverse complement strand
TCGCGCTTGTCACCGCATCGACAAGATTCTGTTCTTCATGGCTCTCCCAGCGGCGCTTGCCGACAACCGCGAGGACAAATGCGCCGAAAATCGGAAGTGACGCCAAGTTTTTCAGCATCTCCCTCCGATCATGGAGCAGACCACCCGTCTTCTCCCCTTCCGCGGGTTTTTCGGATACCTGTGTATCCTCATCCTTGGTTTTTTGACGCCGGTTCCGGGCAAGCATCAAGAGCCGGTCGATACCCAGGAACGTACCGGTTGGAATGATCGATAGGATGCAAAGTGCGATGAGCTCGACCAGATTTTTGTCGACGATGAGGTAGTTTCCCTCGGTGACTACTCCGAAATCCATCCCGATAAACGGGGGATTCGCGACGTAGTAGAGCAGGAGGAGCAGCACACCGGCAATGCTGGCAATGCGGGTATAACAACCGAACATGAGTCCGAGACCGATGAGTATCAATCCCCCGATATTGAGAATATCGACCACGTTCAAGACGACAGGCGTTGCGGCAATCCAGTGAAAAATACCGGAGAATATCCACTTTGAGACCATGAGGAAACCGGCTGATGACCAGTCGGGTGTCAGGAGCTTGGCAACACCCTCGTAGAGAAAGTGCCAGCCGATGGCAACTCTGAGGATAACGAGCATCGACAGGTAGAGAAACGGCATATTCCGGAAGAGATGCGCTCGTTCGGTGTTCTGCTGCTGCATAATTCCCCCCTTGGTTGAGTGACGTTACCCTGTATGAATTGGTCTATCGTGCTGATTTATATTTAGAGAGACGATTTTTTTCCGTTTCCCCCGCTCTCCTCGACACCTATTTCCTCGAGCGAAAGAGTCGGATCGCGGAGCGCCACCTCATCGCCGTCTTTCAGACCATCCTCAATAACTATGTAGTCGCTGTTTTTCGCACCAACCTTGACATACCGGCGGTTAAAACCGCGTTCCTTCACATAGACAACCGTCGTGTCCTCCTTGTCGAACACCGCTTCCAGGGGGACGAACAGGACATCGGGCACTTTGTTGGTGATGAGCTCGCACTGTGCGGTCATACCCGGTTTCAGATCGCCTTTCGTGCTCGTACTGTCCATGGTGACCTCGACATCAAACACCTTCATGTCCGTTCCCTGTTCCTGCCGCGCAAGGGTTGCAATGTTGGTGATCTCGCCGTAAAAGGTCGGTCCCGGAAGGGCATCGAGGGTAATAACGGTCTGATGCCCAAGCTTGACCCTGCTGACATCGATCTCGTTTATTTTCGTTTTCACCTGCATGGTCGACAGGTCGGGAATATCGATCACCGCCATCCCACGCCATGGGGTCGAACCAACCTTGATTTTTTCCATGCCGGTTTGTGTCCAGATTTTCTGGAGGACAACCATGCCGCTCTTCGGTGCAGTCAGTGTCATGGATTCGAACTGTTCCTGTGCTTCTGTGAGCCGCTGCTCGGCCTGCTTGATATCCAGCCGTGCCTTACGGAGCTTGCTCTCGTCGATGATCTTCTGGGATTCGATCTTCTCACGCGCCTGATCGAGCGATAGTTCTGATTTTTTGAATTCCAACTCCTGCTCGCGCTTCTTTGAATCTGCTTCATACTTCATCATATCACGACGGAGCTTGGCCTGCTCGAAAGAGTATCCCTGTATCAGCAGGCTGTTTTCCAACTGCTTCATGGCCGATTCGATATTCGCCTCGAGGCTCACCAACTCTGCCTTGACGTTATCGAGGGCATCCTGTTGATCCTTTACCCGCTTTTCGGCATCGCTCGTATCGAACTGGAGGAGGAAAGCTCCCTCCTCGACATTGGTACCGTCATCAACAAGGCTGACGACGCGCATCTCGCCCCGCACCTTCTGGGGAACCATCACCGTCGCCGAACGTGCCGCCTTGAGTTCACCGTTTGTCTTGATGTTGATGAGGAATTCTCCCCGTTCGGCCGTATACGTGGCGACTGCCGGCGCCCCGGTGCCCATCCTGAAGATAAGCAGTATAACCACAACGGCAAAAACGCTTGTGACACCGACCGCTATTCGCCGTTTCTTCAGCTTTGATGCGAAACCAATGAAACGCGTAAATTTCATGACAACCCCTGATTTTTCAGATGATAACATATAATCCGATACATTCTTTCCACAGAACGGTCGCCGGGCTTCACAAAATGGGCTACTTTCCCCCCGGGCTCTTTATTATAATAGTACCGGTAATAGTTCCGGTTACCTGTTTTCCGGACGTTCCTTCTTCAGATTTCAGTTCTGGTTGAGGCGGTTTGCCGCCATTTGCTTTTGGCGCTTCCTTAACTTCGCCGGTAATACCAAGTTCCGTCATGGTGTCGATATGTACGAGCAGGTCTTCCAATTCCGACTGGCGTTGTTCCATCTCGGCATACCACCCGAGCGGATGAGCTCCCGTTTCCGGGGGAGTCCGCGACACGCGGTCACCAGCTTGCAGTCCCTTCTCCACGACGGCGAACCGGTCGTTCCGCTTGCCCAACTGAACCGGAACCGGGTTCGGGAAGCCCTTCCTGGTAAATACCACCGCTGCACCGGTATCGTCTTCGAAGACGCAGCCGATGGGAACACTCAACACATCGGCTATTTCATCCACGACAATCCGTGCCTGGGCGGTTAATCCCGGCTTGAGTAACGATCGTGTTTTTTCGAGGAAAATGGTTACCTCGAAGGTTGGCGCAATGATCTGTTCCGGATCGTTGGGATTCCGCCGCCACCAATTCTCACTGGTACCCTTCTCTATGATGGGCGCAATATCATTCAACTCGGCAGTATATACCGTGTCTTCATAGGCATCGAGCCTGATAAATGCCTTCTGCCCCACCTTGAGCCGGGCAACATCGAATTCATTCACCTTGATGACCACCTTCATATGCGAAAGATCGGGTATACCCATGATCGCTTCTCCGGGACGAGGCTTATCCCCAATTGCAACACGCTGGCGCGGGGCATTCCAGCCGCCGATTTCACGATACACTACCATCCCACCGATCGGTGCGCTAATGGTGAAATTCTCTATAAAGTCTTCAATACGCTTAACACGGGCACGGGCCTGTTCCACTTTCATGAGAGATTTATGCCGCTCGAGTTCGTCGGAGATTTTCTGCGCCCCGATTTTCTTATCCTCTTCCTCGAACCTCAAGAGTTCCTTTTGATGTTCGAGCCGCGCCTCCTCCCTGCGAACCTCGGATTCATACTTCAACTGTTCCAACCGCATTTCAGCCGCTTCACGTGAATAGACCGCACTCTCGCGTGCAGATTCCATCTCGGACATGCGCACATGCTGTTCCAGTTCAAGTTGCTTGAGCGCATCTTCCGCACTGGTAAGATTATCATACGTCGTTTCAAGATCATCCTTCAGGGTGGTCGTATCTAATTGAACGAGAAAATCTTCCTTCTCAACTACCGTACCTTCCGGTACCATGTCGATGATCTGCAGATCTCCATACCGCGGGGCTTTTACAAAGTCCGAATTGACCGCAGTGATTTCACCGCTCTCGACCAGTTCAACGGTAAACGTTCCGCTTTCAACCTGCGCCCATGTTCCATCATCGACCGCGGAACCCCGGGCGGCGATGATGATCACCAGCACTATCACGACAATGACAGCGGCACTAACAATCCTTCTCCGGGTCGAGAGAAGTTTTTTCACTAGAGCGGGTATGGTGACTCTCACCGGTTATCCTCGTACTTTTAAGACGATCACAACTGATTCATCAACTTTCGTACTTTTAAGTAATATACTACAGTTTTTTAATTTTAGCGAGAATTTTTTCACGAAATAATTATTTTTTTTATCCTGTATAATTACAGCGTCTTAGAACGGCTCAGACGACATAAGAGTATCCGGCACACGGTGTTGTTCACCGCTTGTACAGGCATGTTCGACCTTCGGGCATTTCACAGATAATGAAACGGCAGCATCCGGAATCAACTCTGCAGTGTGAGTATCGTATGTATGTAAATGACAGCTCTGGAATGTTCCATATTAATTTTAGACGCATTTTTCATGGCAAAAGTTTACAATTTTTTAACACCTCGGTTATTTTTTTTGCACAGGGAATGAGGAAGTATCGCGAGAAGTGAATGTCAATATTTTTTTACTCATTTTGTATTGCTCTTCATTCGAGAATACGGTAGTCAGGATTGTTCCGTTCCCAGGTTTTGATCGAATTGTAGAGTTCTGTTTTTCGGAAATCATCGAACTCGTATGCGATTCTGAGCATCCCGTCAATAATATCCAGTGTAATCCGTCGCACCTGGTTTTTTCCGATCACCCCGACAAGCAGAATGAAAAATATTTTCACCATGTCGTGTCCCCTGCATACTTGCCATGCATCATTCTTGCGCTCTGACAACAAGGTGGTGATTCGTTGTTTTATATCTGAAAAGGCTGCCGTGCTGTTCGGTGTGTCCCTGAGGACCTCTTTTATCATCTCATCGATATTCAAGCGAGCGCTTGTATCCGTTCTGTCGATGATCCGATCGAAGGAAATATCCTTGAACTTCAGGGCGAGTTTATCCTGTGAAGAGGAGGCGATCCATCTGAAATATCCAATTGGTTTGCCGATTTCGAGAAGCAGTTCACGCACCGGGACACCGATTTTTTTCATCTTCGGCTGGGAGGCAAACTCAACGAGCACCTTGTCGAACGCAGCAGACGATATGATCATGGTTTCGAGGTCATGGGTATCGGTTGTCAGGAGATTCTGGCTGTCCGGGTTTTTTCCCTCAAGGCGCCAGAAGTCGCTGTCGATAATGACAAGAATACCAGCGATGTTCTTCAGATCGAGCAACTCAATCGCATTAAGCGCATTCGCCTTACCGTTTGCAGGCAGTACCTGACAGGTTTGTTCATTGACAAAACGACGGTAGACACGCGAATCCGTATCGCCCTCAACCAGAAGGATCGCACCGGTGTGGTGGGAGCGCATCATCCGGACCGTATTGGCGATATCGTGCCCGTCAATATAGCGCTTCATTTTCCGGGCCCTTCAATTCGACCGCCAGGTCCCAGCGATCGTGGATGATCTGCGGTGAATGCGTTGCAATCAGTACATCGAACACTGCGATACGGATAATTTCCTCGATGTCTTTCAGAAATTGCTGCTGCCAGAACACGTGGAGTGACAACTCCGGCTCGTCTATGAGGATCAGGGCATTGGGCTCAATCTTGAAGAGGAGTTCGCAGAGCAGCACGATGGCGTGCTGTTCACCCGATGAGAGGTGTTCCGGCAGGAGGTGTTTGCCGGTTGAGTCTATGAACACAAATCCATCTTTCCTGTTTATTTCAATGTGTTTATGAAAAAACCTGCCGTTGAGAATCTTGACGAGGAGTTCGATTTTTTCCGCCAGTTCGTCAAAAATCCCCAGTTTCTTCTCCATATCCCCGAGGTAGATCGAGAGGACATCACGGTTTTGTTCGCTGATATGATTCAGTTCATCGATCTCGACCTCGCCCCTGTCCATGATACCGGCTTCCGTAAGACGCCGGCGTTTCTTTTCAAGTTCCCGGAGCTTTTCCTTAAGAACTTCGAGCGAACGTTTTGGCCCCACACCACCCGATATCATGCGCTTGGGGAACGTCCGGTCGAGTGAATGGGAAAGTGCGGCGTAGTCGGCGAGGCTCTCCTCTATACGCTCACAGAGTTCCGAAGAGTAATTCCTGACCGCAGTACCGGTCGATCCCAACAGGCGTTCCGTGTTGATGAGATGGACGTTGACGGCATCCGAAAGGTTGCGGAGCCACAGCAGGTCATCCGCCGGCGGCTGTGAAAGTTCGGTTGTCACGACCTCGTCACCATAACGGACGATTAATTGCTCGCCGCCTTCATATGGCTCCTTGGTGACACTCAGGATGCTGTCGTCATCGAAGGTCACCGCCAACTCACGAAACGGTATCCGGTAAAATTCCTGGTAACGCCCGTTGAAGAGCGCATCCACGAGCGACAGGAAGAACGTCTTACCAAAACCGTTCGGCCCGAAGATGATGGTGATCCGTTCGCTCATATTCACCGGAATCTGGTGATTGAAGATACCGAAAAGCTCCCGGACGCTGATGTGTTTGATTCTCAACGTACTTTCCTTTCACCCTGCCGTGCCGCGACAGGTGGTTACGACCGCAGGTTCTCCCCATTACCTCGCCACTTTTCAGGGAAATCGCTGGTTAGCCGGCCGTCGAATCAACACCGAGGTACTGGTAACGACCGTACTTATGGACAGCCTCGGTCATGGCAACAAAATTCTCAGGGGGAATGCCGTCCATGATGCTCGTGGAAGAACCGAGTACCCAGCCGCCGCCGGGTCCGAGTTTCTCACAGAGGATGCGCACCTGCTCATCGATCTCGTCTTTCGTACCGTACGCAAGGAGTACGGTGGATATGTTGCCCATGAGCGCCATTCTGCCCGCCCACGTTTCTTTTACCTTGACTATATCGTTCGATTCCGGTTCAACGGGGTGAACAGCATCGATGCCCACCTCGTAGAGAATGGGGATGATATCGTCCATTTTGCCGTCGGTATGCATGAGAACAAGTTTCCCGAGATCCTTGGCCGGTGCGATGAGGCGCTTCATCCGGTGCGGGAATATTTCCCCGAACATATCCGGATTGATCATGAGCCCGTTGTTGTGCCCGATATCGTCGTTGATCATGAAATACGCGATCTGGTCACCGTAGCGCCCACAGATTTCCTCCATGACCTTTTCCTGGTGCTCGAGAAGAATGTCCATGAGTTTTTCAATGAAGGGCCGGTCGTCGTAGAACATGAGGAATGAATCGTTCACTCCCGCCGCCAGCATAGCGCTGTCGAAGAACGAGGTAAAATTGGCGACGATGCCGACACCGGTGCCTTCACACGACCTGATAAACCGCTCCATGTACCGGAACTGCTCTTCGATGGCAAGCGGCGGCTCCAGGTTATCGAGATCGCTCCAGGTTTTGACCGTCCCACCGACATAGTGCTCGGTACCGTCGGAGGCGGGACTGAAGACGTTGTTCGGGCGCCAGGAAAGGTTGCAGAGAATGGCATCCATGCCGATGCGCGCGGCGAATTCCACGTAATCTTCCGGGGCGACCAGAATTCCACCGACACGGGCGTCCGCAACATCGTACGCCAGCCTGCGCTCCAATACATACTCGTACACCGGCTGACTCGTAACCCAGTTTTCCATGTGCGACACCCTGTCAGCCTCACCGTGCCGCAGGATGCTCATGAGACGGTTGATGTCGGACGCGTCGTAATCGGATTGAATCATGCTCTTCCCCCGGGAGAAAGTCGTGTTCAGGTAGTGTCGCTCTTACAATTTACAATAATACTAACAGCGAATATAAGATACAAGTCGTAAAATGAACGCAAGTGTTTCGGGACATACGATTGATTCGTATCACTGCATGTTGGGAATGGATATAGTGGCTTATTACTCACCGGTCGAGGATAAAGTACAGATACCTATATAATCAGATTATAAGTCATCGGCAGGGTAGTACCGTACGTTTTATCATGAGTTCGTACATAGTACCGGGCATGTTGCAAGAGTTGATCATAAAAGCTTAACCGATTATAACCACTATTTACTGAAGTAGTTACATATCATTAGTGTCCGGTTAACAGAGAATAAGCTTCAGGTAATAAGTATATTCTTTTA
>CAYWBT010000163.1:0-7672 GCA_964456585.1 uncultured bacterium | reverse complement strand
GTGTCAAAGATCAAAAGACCTTGCCATAAAGAACTAATTACCTATTTTATGGTAAGAACGTATCGTATGAACAGTTAAAAAAATCAGTACCGGTAAGCCCCACGTTACGATGAAACGGATTCATCGTATGGCTCTCCACCGCACAGTAGTGTGGTATGTCATGACGATGGTTTATTCGTTGCCTGAAGAACGATAGGGCAAGGGGGTGCATACTATGGCGAAAGAGAAAAAAGAGCAGAAGGAAAAGAAGAAAAAGACGAACGGCGACGAAAATCCCACAAAGATTCAAGATGAAAAGGACACACCCTCAGTCGAGGGACAAGAACCGGAACCGAAAAAGATACCGAACAAGGTCTACGAAAAGGAATTGGGCAAACTCCAGATCGAACTGGTTAAGATGCAGGAATGGATCAGGTTCAAGGGATTGAAAGTCGTCTGTATCTTCGAGGGCCGGGACGCTGCAGGCAAGGGCGGCTGCATCAAACGTATCACGCAGAGCCTCAATCCCCGGGTCTGCCGGGTTATCGCCCTCGGCACACCGAGCGACCGTGAAAAGACGCAGTGGTATTTCCAGCGCTATGTCCCGCATCTTCCTGCGGCGGGTGAAATGGTTCTCTTGGATCGGAGTTGGTACAATCGCGCCGGTGTCGAGCGGGTGATGGGCTTTTGCACTGAGGAGGAATATCAGGAATTTCTCCGATCGTGCCCGTATTTCGAGCGCATGCTCGTGCGTTCGGGGATTATCCTGCTCAAGTACTGGTTCTCCGTGAGCGATGAGGAGCAGGAGCGACGGTTCCAGTCCCGCATCACCGATCCGACGAAACGGTGGAAACTCAGCCCGATGGACCTCGAGTCCCGCGCCCGCTGGGTGGAGTACTCGAAGGCGAAGGACGAGATGTTTGCCTATACCGACATTAAACAGGCTCCCTGGTTCTCTGTCAACGCTGTTAACAAGAAGCGGGCACGGTTGAACTGTATCGCCCACCTGCTCAGCATGATACCCTACAAGGACCTGACGCCCGAGCCGATCGAGCTGCCTCCCCGCCAGGATCGTACCGGGTACGTGCGACCCCCGTTGACCGATCAGACGTACGTACCGGAAGTGTACTGAAGAACCATATTCGCGAAGAGAGGTATCTCATGACTGATGAAAAGAGCGTACCGGCTTTTTGTATTGGAGAAAGCGCACCTGATTTTTCAGCGAAAACCGGCGATGGTACCACCGTATCCCTCTCAGAGTATGCAGGCAGCAAAAACGTCGTACTCTACTTCTACCCCCGCGACGATACCGCGGGATGCACCAAGGAAGCCTGCTCATTCCGGGACAATCTCGAACGCTTGAACGATACCGGCACGGTTGTGATCGGCGTCAGTGTGGACAGCGAGAAATCACACCGGTCCTTCAAGGAAAAGTACGAGCTGAATTTCGATCTTCTCAGCGATGCGAATCACGAGATTATAACGAAGTACGGCGTTCAGCGCACCGGGAAAAACGGAGCGAGCGCCAACCGGGTCACCTTCCTCATCGACAAGAAGGGTATCGTCCGTCATATCTGGGCGCCGGTCAATGTTGAGGGGCATACCGAACAGGTGTTGGAGAAGATACGGGAACTGGAACTCTAACATCCTCCGCTTTCACCGGGGAGCGCAGCAACAATACGGGTGAAACGGAGAACGTTTCTCACTGCCGGTTTTCACGACGGAGCGGCAGGAGCCGGTTGAGGTCAATGAAACGCTGGAAGGCCTCACAGTAGCGGCCGCCCGTTTCGGGATTCGGCTCATAGGTTTCGCTGCCTTTGTGTCCTGCTGTCACCGGTACATCTGTGGGCCAACCCAGCGTCCGGGCTGTCAGGATCGCAGCGCCAAGGGCGGTGGCCTCGGGAACATCGGAAACAGTCAACGGGATGCCGGTCACATCCGCCTTGATCTGGCACCAGAGCGGCGATCTGCTGCCGCCTCCCGATGAAATGATACGCTCCATGGCCACACCCATTTTCGTGAGAATATTCAGGTTTACCTTGAGCAGGAATGCCACCGATTCGAGAAAAGCACGGCTGATGTGCCCGCGTTTGTGGGCGAGGGTAAGACCATAGATAACTGCCCTGGCTTCTGGATTGAAGTCGGGACTTCCGCTGCCCGAGAAGTGGGGCAATACGGTTACTCCGTCACAGCCGGGATCGATCTCGGCTGCCTCGGCGGTGATAAAATCGAAGAGGTTGGTGTCGTTCAGGTCTGCCACATCTTCCCAGGATTTGAAGAACTGGTCACGATACCATTTCAACGCCATCCCCGCAGTTTCACACCAGGGCATGAGCAGGTATTTTCCCGGTACTGCATGGGGAAAGCACGGGACGCTCACACGGTTGTCGAACTTCGGCGTATCACTCGTCGCGGCGATCACGAGGGCCGATCCGGTTATCTCGGTGACCACGCCGGGACGAACGTTATCCATGGCGACCGCGGCGGCTATGGCGTCCATCCCTCCCGCGATAACGGGAATGCCCGGCTTCAGCCCAAGTTTTCGGGCGGTTTCCCCGCGCAATTCTCCGGCAATCTGTCCCGGCTCGATAATCGCACTCAGCCTGTCGGGATCGACCCCAACGAAATCGAGCATGTCCGGCCAATATTCGGATGTCTCAAGGTAGCCGAACAGTGAACTCGATGCGACGGAGTGATCCATGACCGCCCTGCCGGTGAGCTGATAGATCAGGTAGTCCTGTGTCTGAAGAAAGTACCGTACATTCTTTGCAAGCGATTGGTTATGCACAAGAAACCAGGAGAGACGCGAGGCAAAATGGATATACGAAGCACCGGTCTGTCCGGTCGTGCGGAATATCCGTTCGAGACCGAAGCGCTCCTGGATACGCTGCGCCTCGTCTTTCGCCCGGGGATCGGTCCAGAGGATAGCTTCGGATACCGGATTGCCGGACGCATCGAGGGGGAACAGGGTATCAGTATGGCTGGTCACCGCAACCGCCGCAACGTCTCGGGGATTCACCGAACCCTGGCTGATCGCCTCGCGAACCGTGTCGATACAGGATTCCCAGTAATCGAGCGCGTCGAAGATTGAAAGATCGGCGGCAGGATGATCAACGGTGAATTCGTTTCCGGCTGATCCCTCGATCTGGAGCCGGTCGTTGAACAGTACCGCCTTGAATTCCGATGTACCGGCGTCGATTACCAGGATAAGACTCATGATGCACTATTTCCTCTTGTGGGGAAACCGGCTGGTAAGCATTGCTTCACATCGCACCGTGCGTTCGCCATAATGTGAGCGGCTGACTTCATGGCGCTTTTCGCGCGGGACACCATAACCCCGGTTTTTTACCTTGACAGTGGTAATTTTACACACCTACATTAGGAAACGAAATTAACGCTGATCTGTCAACCGAAAAAAACGGAATATACAGAAGGGACATTCCATGAGAATCGCTACGCTGGGCCTGTGTGATCCCGGGTACTCCGAAGATGTGGCACGCGCCTACTACGCCGAAGCTGTCGGTCAGGTGAAAAAGTCTGTATCCGACATAGTCGACGTCGGACTCCAGCCCGACGAGAAAAAATCCCCCGAGGCCATCACGAAGCTACGCAGGGAACATGTTGAGCGTCCGTTCGATGCGCTCTTCCTAATGCAGGTTGCCTGGTCGCGGCCGGGTGTTCTCCTCCAGGTTGTCAGGGCCTTTCCGAACCTGCCCATGGTCGTGTATTCGCCCGGAAGCCGTATCGAAGCGGGTGTCATACGCTCAATCGCGCCAACAGCGGGCACCGGCTCCACGCTTCCCATTCTCCGCCGGCACGATATCGTTTTCAAGTATGTCTGGTCCGTGCCGGGTGCCAGCATAGACGAGGCGGCATTCATGCCGTTCCTGCGGGCGGCACATGCTGCAAGGAAGATCAGGGGGGCACGGCTTGGTATGGTGGGATTCGGGGACATGCGGCTCCAGTCGACCGGGTTTGATGTCCAGGAAGTTCACGAAGCTTTCGGTGTAGAGGTCGAATCCATCGACATGCTGGAACTGGAGCGTGAGATGGATACAATCGGCGACAGTGAGCGTACACGCCTGCTTCGGGAACTGACCGACGGCTGGACCTACCACGGTGCACGGCCATCCGATGAATCGCTGAAAAAGATGATCGCCCTTTATGCGGCGCTCGACCGCTATGCCGTTGAACGCGGCTATATCGGCCTGAGCATCAAGTGCCCGACCGGTGTCACGCCGGTCATGGGTATAACGCCCTGCCTGACAGGATGCCTCCTTGCCCGCAAGTATCATTACGTCTGCGAGAACGATATTCCCGGCCTGCTCGGACAGGTGGCGCTCGGGCTCATGAGCGGACAGATGAGCACGTACTGGGAACTGTACGAAGTGCTCGAGAACGGTGTGCTTCTTGGGTGCTGCGGTTTCTGTCCCGAAACCCTCCTCGACGAGCCCATGAAGGTACGCACCCTCGAGGGTTTCATGGAAGGCATGTCATGTTGCAGCCGGGTTCAGTATGGAACCTACACGCTTGCGCGCCTCTCAAAGGATGTGTCCGGTGAGTATGTGTTCGATTGTCATGAAGGCGAAGCCTTCGACCCCCCCGTGTGGTACGAGGACGCCTGTGGGATGCCCCAGCATCCTTCCGTCAGATTCATGCCCGATGACGAGTTGCTGGATGAGTTCGTTCGTGGTGTTACCTCCCAGCATTTCGCCGTGGTGCAGGGGCGCTGGGCCGAGGCGCTGGAAGAATTCGCCGACATGAAGGGGATTGCACTCCTATAATTCCCGGTGCACGGCTCTTTAACGTGGAGTGGAGAACAAAGAATGAACCTATCCCTGGATGTTCTGACCGCGGAGGAACGCCAAAAGATACATGACACGAGCATGGAAGTCCTCGCGACAACCGGCATGCGGATAGAATCCAGCCGGCTTCTTGATGGACTTGATGCCCGGGGGGCGCAGGTTGACCATGCCGTGAATACTGTCCGGTTTCCCGAGCGTCTCATTGAAGATGCCATCGAAAACAACCGGCGTCTGCTCCGGGAGGGTAAGAAACTTCACCTGTTGAACGGGGTGACTTCTGAGATTACTGGCAGCAGGACTATTTCGGCAAAGATAAGCGGCGGCTGCGAAACCTACCTGGACTGGGAAGCCCGCTGTGTCAGGGAAGCCGACGCCGGGAAGCTGCTCGATTTCGTCAGGCTGGGCGAGGCGATGCCCGACATCGGTTTTGTCGGAAATCCAATTGTCATGACCTCTGACCTGGACGGCTGCAAAATCGAAGAGCGGATGCGCCGGATCCTGACTGCTGCTCTCGTGGCAAAGAACACCCGGAAGGTCGGGTCGATGGAGATATGGGACGAACGCGAACTGGATTTCATGGTTGAGATCGGCACGATCGTCCGGGGAAGCAGGGAGGCATTCTTCGAAAATCCCTGTCTGGTGACCGCCAAGGAAACCATCAGTCCCCTCCATCTCGATGAATCTGCGGGGAACATTCTTCTCGCCTGCGCCGAACGCGGGCTGCCCTGCACGATCATTCCCATGCCCATCAGCGGTCTGAGTGCCCCGGTGGTGAAAACCGGCGCCGTTGTCATGGGAAACGCCGAAATACTGGGAGTTCTCGCTGCGATCCAGTCGGTTTGTCCCGAGGCGCCGGTCGGCGGGGGAACGATTTCGGGGGTGCTGGACATGCAGACGAGCGCGGTATCCTTCAGCGCACCGGAAGCGATCCTTCAGGATTTGGCGATCGCGGAGGTGCATGGCCGGTTGTATGGTTTCAACTATCTCATCGGGAGCGGGTATACGGATGCCAAGTTTCCAAACGCCCAGCTCATTGCGGAAAAAACGATGAAGTTTCTCTTCACCTTTCTCTCGGGGCGGTACAGCTACCCGGTTGGATTGGTGAAGGGGGGCGCGGTTTTCAGCGCCGAACAGGCACTCGTGGATCTGGAAATATGCCGGTATATTCACGGCCACTGCGGCGATTTCGGCGATTTCGACACGCTCGGTGAACTCGCCGGGCTTATTGACCGGGTGGGAATCAGGGGAAATTTCCTCGCCGAGGAACACACCCTGGAACACTTCCGTGAGAACTGGTTCCCGCAGTTGTTCGACCGGAGCACGTTCATTTCCCTCGATGACAACAGGCGCCGTGAGGTCTACCGGGCTGCCCATGAAAAAATACAGGACATACTTGCTGAACCGTACCCTTGGGAAATCGACCGAGACCGCGCACGAGCGATCGACGAGGTGGTGAAGAAAGCGGAAGAAATACTTTAAGGGTATACATGTTTTACCGAAACACCGTAGGCATCTGACTTTTCTATGGTCGGTCAGTGTCTTTTTCTGTTGATCGTAGAAAAAATGAAGGTGCCGTTGAGAGAGAAGTCTCTGAGGGATCGGGTGGATTTGTGTACCTGTCCTGTCCCCGGGATCACTGTTTCCCGTGGTGGCGTATGATCATGAGGTTGACCAGAGAGTTGAGCGATACCCCGAGAAAGTAGACATACGAGCTTTGGGAAAGCTTTGCGCCGGTTTCCTTGCCGGGAACGTCCGCTTCAATAACAAGACCGCTGAATTTCACCGTCGTGGAATCCAACTTCTGCTGTACCTTAATTATATGCTCAAAGCCCTTCTCCGTGTCTCCCGGGATGAATTCAATGCTCTTGATATCCTGGCCGATCGCCATGGTGTTGAGGGTTTCCTTGTCGGGGTATTTCACCGCGTAGCTTATCGCCATACTATCGCTGTCTGCTTTTGTGATATTACGGGGGGACACTTTTTTGCTCACCCACTTGCCGAACCGGGCGGTGTAGGTATTACCGGCGATTTTCCTTAAAATAATGTGCTTGAAGTAACCGAGCGCTTCTTTCCCGGTGTAGATATTATTCACATAGATTTCGATGCTCGCCGCTTTCTTCCATGAATGGGAAACAACATGGAGGGTGCAGTTTCCGAAGCCGGATCGCCGGACGGTCGCGTCATCGATTGAAAGAAGATGCGATTTCCCCCCGTACACCAGTACGATAAGGTAATTGGGCTGATGTTCCCCGTAGTAAAAAACGGAGCCGTTCTTTTCTCTCAGCATCTCGAATTTACCGAGTTCCTTCCAGCGTTTTTCCGAGAAGCCGACAATGTTGACCTTTGTCTGTATATCGGTGAAATTTTCCTGGCTGGTGTCCTTCCAGAGACGCACGCGGAAAAGGGTATCAGGTTCGATCTGCTCGAACTGCTTGATGAGAAAGTGTATCGCCTTTTCTCTTTCGTATACGTTCGGTTGAAGCATAGAATAACCTTTAAGCTCTTAATCTTATTTTTGCACAGCTTCCTCAACGATTTTTATTTCATCTTCAGTCAATTCATAAAGCTCATACACAAGATTATCAATCTGCCTGTCGGTTGCATCAATCTGCCGCTGGATAATCGTTTTGTCATGTTCGGTTCTTGTGGATGCTAATTGTTTGTGAAGCGAAAGCATTTGTTCGACAAGTTTTAGCATTAGGTCGTGGCGGGATTTGTCGTTAGGGTCTGAGAAGTTAATTGTACGTATAGGAAGTTGGGAAATAAATTGACGATTTGCAGAAAGCCATCCTCCTCTAAATGTCTCGCTAATAAATGGAAAAAACCATATTAATAATTTTGAATTTAATAATCCAAGAATAAATAATAATCCTTGAGATTTAAATTTG
>CAYWBT010000162.1:3754-7717 GCA_964456585.1 uncultured bacterium | reverse complement strand
ATGCGAAAAGCTCACGGGCCCGTTGAATACTTTCGGTGAGATCAAGCCCGTGGACGCATTGTACCGCACACTCCGAACAATCGGCACACACCGCAACATGGTTTGTTTTGGGGAGTGCCCGGTAATTTTCTCGTGCCAGGTCGATATCCCCGTACCCGTAGGCATACCCGAGACAACGGTTTATCTCGTTTACTTCCACCCCGTAGGGGCATTTGTCCCGGCAGCCGGTGCACCCGGAAAGACTATAGCAGTACCGTCCCTGAATGCTCTCACTGTACCGCCGTAACATGCGCCGGTCATCGAGCGTCAATTTCATTCGCATGACCGCAAGGTCATCGGTGAGTTGTTCAAACGATGTCATACCCGGGATGATCGTGTCGACATGGGGGTTGCTGAGCACCCATTTAAGGAGCGCCTGCTGAGGAGTGGTTTCACTCGTCTTGTCTTCACGGATGTCTTCAATCGGTTCACGGGGACTGCGCCGCCTGCGAGGCTGGTCGCCGGTTTCACGCTGCTCGCGCCGTTCAGGCGGCGGACCGGGAGGCCGTGCTTCCACCTTGAGCAGGCTTTTCATCCCGATGACCGCCATACCGGATTCACGTGCCTTTTTAATGGATTGAGCGACAGTCGGCGGCGAGAGATAGTTATAGACGAGGAGCACCGCTTCCCAGAACTCGCTGTTTATGGCGGCGTCCGCGAATTCGCCCTGGAAATTGTGCGTTGAGAAGCCGATGAAACGGGTCTGCCCCTTGCGCCGGGCATCATCGAAAAATTTCATCATGTCATCATTGAGAATCTGTTCCGTGCCCCCCACGTTGTGGAGGAGCAGGAGATCGACATGATCGGTTTGCAGTCTCCGTAACGATGTCGCGAGCATTTCCGGCATGGATGCGGGATTGCGCCCCCCGAGCTTCGTCGTGAGGAATACCTTATCCCGCTTGGTTTTCATGACACTGCCGATGACTTCCTCGTTTTCCCCTCTCATGTATCCGTTTGCCGTGTCAATGTAATTGATGCCGTTATCAATGGCTGCGTGAACCAGTTCAGGATCCCGCATGTTCATGGCTCCGAAGCCGATGACGGATACCTTGTAACCGGTGGAGCCGAGCTGACGGTACTTAATGTTCTGTGTCCCCGATTCTTCCGCGGCAGGGATGCTCCGGGGAAATAATCCCGCGGAGGTCAGTCCCACGCCGGTAGCGGTACCGCTCACCGCAACATTCTTCAAAAAATCCCTGCGAGATGATGTTCCCATGACTGTCTCCTCCTGCGAATGATAGTAAAACCGCTGTCTTTCGCCTGAATCGTTTATGCCCGGGAGCGAGATGCCGAAAGCATCTTCACCGGGGTGGTGCACAAAGCATCTTCAGTTTCGTCAAACCCTGTTTCAGGTGAATATGGAATAATAAGGCTCTATAACTAAGACGCTCCCCAGTGCGGAAAGTTTAATCTTTCTGTAAAAAAGTTTAATCTTTCTGTAAAAATATAGTGTAATTCCTGAAAAAGACAACTGCTTAATGACCGGCATCTTTTTACCGGGAAGTCGTACCGTCCGACAGCTTCAACTTGTAACCGAAGACGAAGACATGATGAATTCCCGCTAAGGTGTAGTATTGTATCACGTTAGTCCAGGAACGAATAAAATAGTACTTTGTTTATCTATCTCTATGTATTAAATTTATGGTAGAGTATTATTGAAAATAAACGTTACAATGATAGGTATATTTTAAAACTCTCGTGAAACGAATTGTTCTCATTCCCAAAATTATATTGCTGCTTTTTTTGATGGCTGGTTTGTGCGTCCAGACCGTTTTTTCCGATTTTGTCATGTGTTTTGGCGAGGACGGCCATTTCGATCTGGATGTCTCAATGGAGGGAAATCTCTCCACCTCCCTTCACCATCTGACCGGGCACCATGTACGATCGGCATGGTCAGGATACGATAACAGTATCTTTCTTTCAGAAAATTGTTCAGAAGGTTGTATTGATATAGTACTTGCCCTGAGCGCCCAGTTTGTCAATTGTAAGGTCAAAAAAGTACTGTCGTTACGTTCTGCTGTCAATCCGCTCTTCTCCCTGTCGCGTTCCCATCTCTTTGACCGGATGGGGACAACTGAAGCACGGTATTCCGTGCACGCCCCGATGTTCTCCGGCGTACCTTCCTTTCCTGCCAGCCCCCTCTGCCTCTTGATCTGATACTCCTCTCTGATCCTATTCCTGCTCCTGTGCGGTGAACTAGGTGTCATACTCTTTTTTCTACATTTCGGTACCGTAAAAACATATATAGCGTGTTGGAGGTATGGGTATATGAAAAAACTCATAGTATTTCACATGATCTTTTTCGCGCATGTGATAACCGGAGCCTACCCTGTAACCGGTGAGACACTGGGAAGGTCGGATGCGGTAATGATAGCGCTCGAAAATAATCCCGTTGTCGCCGCGGCGAAAAACGAATGGGATGCTGCGCTCGCGCGTGTTACACAGGAACAGGCATTCCCCGATCCTGAATTCGAGATTGAATTCGAGGAACTACCGAATGGGATGAGGCTGAGAGACTACGGTGAGAGAAACATAGGATTTGTCCAACAGCTTGAGTCCCCCCTGAAGTGGCTGTACCGTTTGAGCGCGGCAAAACGGAGCGCCGAGGCAACGAAGCTTGAAGCATACGAAGCAGCCGTGCTCGAGGTATCGAGTAATGTCCAGCGGGCATACGACAGGATTCTGGCAAACCGAAAAATTCTCGAATATGAGGAGCTGAACCTGCAACTGGTCGAGGAGTTTTGTGAAAAAGCCGGCGTACGATTTAAAGCGGGGGATGTGTCGCAACTCGAAGTGCTGCGTGCCGAGGTTGCGCGCGGACGGTCGAAAAACAGGGTGAGCAGAGCAAGAAGCAAAGGTGCGGTGTCGGAGGCTGAACTGAATGCTCTCCTGGCGCGGGACAGTGAAGCTCCCCAAGAACTGAGCGGAGAACTGACGTACGACCGCATCGATTTCGATGAGTCGGAACTGAAAAGAATGGCGCTTCTCCATCGCCCCGATTTTCGTGGTGCTGCCCTGAATGTTGAATCCCTGAAAGCGCATAAATCCACGGTAAAGGCATCGCTTTTCCCCGACCTCGCCGTAGGAATGTTTCGCCAGACGATTTCTGATCCGGTCGGGCGCGAACATTACTGGCGAATCAGTGTCGCCCTGGAACTCCCGCTCTGGGCACTGTATCGTCAGCGGGGAAGCATCCGTGAAGCAGGGGCGGAAATTCGACAGGCAGAGTCCCGTCAGGCATCGCTTCGATCGACTATTCTCCTCGAAGTTGAAACGGCGATTCATGAATTCATGGCGGCCCGCGAACAGATGGAATTGTTCAACGAACAGGTCCTCAGCCTTGCGGAGAAGACCCATGAAACGGCTCTCAGGAGCTACGAGGAAGGCAAGGCAACGTACCTCGAACTCATGGATGCCCAGAAGGCGCTCATTGAAACGAAAATAGAGCATACGGAAACACTCTTTTCGTACCGCTCGGCGGTAGTCGAGCTCGAACGGTCTATCGGGAAAATCTTTGACGTACGCGTACAATAAATCAGGAGGTATACGGTGAGACGCATAAAAATCTCTCTCTTTGCAGGTAGTGTAATTGTCTGTACGGTATTAGTGGTTTTGCTGCAGGCACACCTGGTAATGAGCAGTTCGGACGAGCAGGCACCACATCAAACGACGATTGTGGATAATCACGGGCATGACGGGGAAGAGAGTCATGCAGAAGATGCTGACCATGACGGTGACAATGAGGCTGACCATGATGCTCATGAGGGACATAACGAAGGTGGCATTCAGCTAAGCGATGACCAACTGCAGGAACACGGTATAGAAATCGCGACAGCCGGTCCCGGCGTGCTCCACGTTGAAGCGGAATTCCCCGGTGAAGTCGTGCTCAATCCCGAAAGTGTCTGCCATGTGGTGCCCTATGTG
>CAYWBT010000162.1:0-3654 GCA_964456585.1 uncultured bacterium | reverse complement strand
CCGAGGCTGAGATCGAGCGGGAAGCCGCTGGGCAGAAACTCCAGTCGCTTGGCTTTGATACGCACTACCTGGAAGAGCTTACCTTTCATGACGAGCGGCCGCTGACCTATTATGAAATGGTCGCCCCGTTCGATGGCATGGTGATTGAGAAACATATAACCGTTGGCGAAGCGGTCTCGGAAGAGGCCGATGCATTCGTCATCGCTGATTTCAGCACAGTTTGGGTGAATCTCACTATCTACCAGAAAGAGCTTGCCTCCCTACGCGTCGGGCAGGTGGTGACGATTGTCGGAGCGGCGCAGAATTACGCAACTCGCGGCGAAATTTCATTCATAAGCCCGATCATAGACCGGGAAACGAGGACGGTCGCGGCACGCATTGAACTCGATAATCCCGATCGTGCCTGGCGTCCGGGAATGTTCGTGACGGGGAAAGTCGAGATCGATGAAGTCGGGGTTCGTGTGCTGATACCGAGGAACGCCGTTTTCATGATGGACAACGAAACGATTGTCTTTGTGCCGTCTCCCGCGGGCTTTGTCACGAAACCGCTCACCCTGGGGAAAATGAATGCGACCCATGTCGAGGTACTCTCCGGTTTGACCGCCGGGCAGCAGTATGTTGTCGAGGGCGGATTCGAACTCAAGGCGAACATGGTCACCGTCGGGCTCGGAAGTCATGCCGGTCATGGGCATTGACAAAGCGGCGCGTTAGAACGCCCATATCGGCAGCCATGGTGTGTGTGATCGAGCGCTGCCGGTGTGGTACCCGACGCAGGATACTATTGGAGGAACTATGCTGGATTTCATCACAGAAACTTCGCTAAAATTTCGCGGCCTCATTGTTACGATAATGATAGGCGTTGTCGCTTTTGGTATTTTTCAGTATACCAGAATGCCGGTCGACGCCTTTCCTGATATTTCGCCGGTCATGGTGCCGGTTTTTGCAGAAGCACACGGTATGGCGCCGGAAGAGGTGGAGCGCCTCATAACGTTTCCCATCGAAACGGCCATGAACGGTCTGCCGGATGTGACCCAGGTTAAATCGACCTCGGCATTTGGCATGGCAGTCATCTATGTATATTTCAAAGACGATGTGGATATCTATTTCGCCCGTCAGCTTGTTGGGCAGCGGCTTTCGAGTGTCATGGCCGATCTGCCCGAGATGCATGAACCGCCCATACTCGGACCCATTTCAAGCGGTCTGGGTCAGGTGTTTCTCTACTACCTCACCATCGAAGACGGTGTCGATACCGGGGGAAAGGATCCCGATACCTACCTGCGGGAAATCAATGACTGGATTGTGAAATTTCAGCTGCAAACTGTGCCGGGAGTCACCGATATCCTCTCCATCGGCGGGCATGTTCTGCAGTATCAGATCAGGGTTAATCCCCATGCCCTGAGGCAGTACGACCTCTCGCTCGAAGACCTGGTAGCAGCGGTCAGGGACAACAACCGTAACGCCGGCGGCCAGTTTCTCGTCATCGGCTCAGAGGAGTTTCTCGTTCGCGGTCTGGGGCTGCTTGACGACCTGGACGCGATCGGGAATGTTCCTCTCAAGGTTGTCAACGGTACTCGGGTAACGGTCAGGGATGTTGCCGAAGTCGCGTACGGGAACGAAATTCGACGGGGCGTTGTCACCCACAACGGCGAGCAGGAGGTCGTGTCGGGTCTCGTCCTCAAGCTGTACGGCGAGAACACCTCCGAAGTCATCAGGCACCTCTACAAAAAAGTCGAGGAAGTCCAGGCATCGCTGCCGGAGGGTATCACGCTGGTACCCTACTATGAGCAGGCGGAACTGGTTCAGAAGGCGACCGACACGGTAAAAAAAGCCCTCCTGGCGGGAGCGCTGCTCGTTGTTATCACCCTGTTTGTTTTTCTCGGTAATTTCAGGTCCGCCATCATCGTGGTGTCCGCACTCCCGATCTGCGCATTGATCGCCATTATCGGTATGAATGCGAATGGTATATCGGCAAACCTGATGTCGCTCGGCGGTATTGCCATCGGAATCGGCATGCTCGGTGACGGCGCCATTGTGATGGTCGAAAACATCTACCGTCACCTCATGCATGACCGCAACGAGGGAAAGAGTACCACGGCGGTCATCATCGATTCGGCGCGTGAGGTGAACAGGCCGATTGTTTTTTCCATCATTATCATCATTCTTGTGTTTCTTCCGATTTTCGGGCTCGAAGGAGTGGAAGGGAAGATGTTTTCGCCAATGGCGTTCTCCATTTCGTTCGCCCTCTTCGGCTCAATCATCAATTCGGTGATTTTTGCGCCGGTACTCGCGAGTTTCTTCCTCAAGAAAGGCAGGCACAGCGAGCTTGCTTTTCTGACAAAATTGAAACAACTTTACCGGCCGCTGCTCGTGCGGGCTATCGACCGGAGACGGCTCGTGATGGCAGGCAGCGCGGCGATCTTTCTCGCCAGCCTGCTCATCCTTCCGTTTTTGGGAACGGAATTTATCCCGACGCTCGAGGAAGGTTCAATCCTGATCGGGGTCACCATGGCGCCGTCCATTTCCCTGGAGAAGGGAACGGATACCATCATGAATCTCGAGCGGCGCATCATACAGTACCCCGAGGTAAAGGAGACGATTTCACGGATCGGCAGGCCGGAGGCGGGAAGCCATCCACACCCGGTCAACTATGCTGAGATTCACATCGAATTGAATCCCCGGGATGAATGGACACATTTTGCAAACAAACGAGAATTCGTTGAGCTGCTCAACAATGATCTGTCCTCGTACCCCGGTGTTAAGTTGAATTTCACACAGCCGATACAGAATGCTTTCGACGAGCTTCTCTCGGGTATAAAAGCCCAGCTTGCCATCAAGATTTTCGGAGAAGATATCGGCATACTGCGGAGCAAGGCACAGGAGGTTCAGGAAGCCATCGAAGGAGTGGAGGGTCTCGCTGACCTGTCGGTCGAGCAGAGTTTCGGCCAGCCGCAAGTCCAGATTATCGCTGATCGTGATGCCTGTTCGCGCTACGGAGTGACGGTCAATCAGATTCTGGAACTGGTTGAACTGGCGATCGGCGGCGAGGTCGTCGACACTATTTTTCTCAATGTCAGGCGTTTCGGCATTCATGTACGGTACCAGGAACAGTATCGTACCGATCCTGAAACGATACGTACGCTGCTTGTTCATACGGAAGATGGTGCGCTGATTCCCCTGTCGCAGGTTGCGGAGGTGAAACAGGTCATCGGGCCGATACAGATAAACCGCGAGAAAAACCAGCGGCGCTGGATTGTCCAGGGAAATGTCAGAGGACGCGATATGGGGAGTGTCGTTGCCGATATCCGGCGGCAGATAGAGGAGAAGGTTGCTTTCCCGCCGGGATATTATGTCGAGTACGGTGGACAGTTTGAAAATCAGCAGCGGGCGATGAAACGTCTCGCGTTCATCGTACCCGTTGTTATCCTGACCGTCTTCATGATGCTGTGGCTGTCTTTCGGCCTCTTCCGTCATGCCGTGATAATCATCATGAATGTCCCCCTTGCCCTGATCGGCGGCGTCCTTGGCCTTCTGGTGACAGGTGAGTACCTGTCGGTGCCCGCGTCTGTCGGATTCATCGCCCTGTTCGGTATCGCGGTACAGAACGGTGTCGTCCTGGTTACCTGCATCAATCACCTTCGCTCGAGCGGCGTCCCG
>CAYWBT010000161.1:0-7721 GCA_964456585.1 uncultured bacterium | reverse complement strand
CACATCTCCCCGGCCGCGGCGAAAAAAGCGTTTTACGCCCTTGACCTTGACAACCTCGACCTGGTGGTCATCGAGAATGTGGGGAACCTTGTCTGCCCTTCCGGCGTTGACCTTGGAGAAGATCACAAGATTGTCATGGTGAGTGTGGCAGAGGGCGAAGACAAGCCGCTCAAGTACCCTAATATCTTTCAGAACAGCAGTCTCGCGCTCATTAATAAGGTCGACGCGGCCGAGGCGCTCGGTGCAGATGTCGACCTGCTCGAGTCAAACATACGAGCCACGAATCCCGGAATCGAGATCATACGGCTTTCCGCAAGAACCGGCATAAACTGCGATCGTTTCACGAAATGGATAAAAGAAAAGGTAAACAATAAAAACAAAACATGAGGGTATTCAATAATTATGGGTAAACATGCATCGATAGTAAAAATTTTTCAGGCGGTTTTTCTGTTTCTCACAGTTGCCGCCTCGTTTCTTTCCGCCGAGACAGCTCCCCGTACTGTTCCACGCACCACGGAAGCAATGCTCACCCCCGAATTCTGGATAAAGAACATCAACGGCGATCCTGACCGGATCATCATGACCGCGGAGCAGATACGGCATCTCAACACGAAAAACCAAAAGCGGTCCCTCGATACAACCGACATCAACGGTAATCCCTACTCCATCAGGAATATCGTTTCCAGCAAAGATGCCATCGGCATCCTGTTTACCTTCGATAATCCCCTCACGCTCTCCACTATCTCGGGAGACAGCCTCCGGAAACGTTTCCGGCGTACCCGTGAGATGTTCGAGAAACGGACCTATTATGACATTCGGCAGATCAAATTCGACGAGGACATGAAACGCGAACTGATCACGATGACAGCCGAGGATTCTATTCCCGAGACGATTATCCCGCGCTACGGCATCCTTGTCAAGCACTCGCTCAACCGTATTCTACCCACGAACCTTCCCGGGTATGGCGGCCCGAACTCGTGGCTCGACCAGTTCCAGTCCGCCTCCATGGATTTTGCCACGCCGGTGGCTATCCTCCATTCCTCGCAGGACAGCGACTGGTTATATGTTCGCGGCGAATACTCCTTTGGGTGGATACCCGCAGAAAACGTTGCCACGGGAACACCGGAAGCTATTGCACGCGTTGCATCACAAGAAAACTTTATCTTGGCTGTCGGGCACAAGGTACCCGTCTATGCTGACCGGGATTTTCATACTTTCATCGCGGATTTCTACCTGGGGTCGCGGCTCCCGCTCCGCAACAGCTCGCAAACGGGATACGAAGTTATCGTCCCGGTTCGCAGGTTCGACGGTTCCCTGCAAACGGTAACCGGGTGGGTGAAACCGGATGCCGACGTGCGCGCGGGATTTCAGCCATTCACCCAACGGAATATTATCAACACCATGTTTTCCCTCCTCGGCCGTCCCTACGGCTGGGCGGATTCAAACAATGAGCGCGACTGCTGCGGTACCATTCGTTCGGTATTCAAAACCTTCGGCATCTTTCTGCCCCGATGGACCACACACCAACTGCACTATTCCGACCACATATCAGCGTTTACCGCGGATACTCCGAAGGAGGTAAAATACCGCCTCATCGCCCAGGCTGAACCGGCGATTACCCTCGTCGGGCATCAGGGTCATATCTGTATGTATCTCGGTGAAACCGACGGCAGGCACTATGTCATTCACCAGACCGGCTACGACTACACGGCGGATGACGGAACCAGTATGATGGTTCGGCATGTGAATGTCAACGATACCGAACTTGAGGGAGGATCCCTCATCGACACCTGGAGGGAGATAACCGAGTTTAAACCCTAAGCAGGATACCGGCCATGAAAACCAGGGAAATGAGTGAATTTTCACGTATCAGGCGACATTTCTTAAAGAGCATCTCACTTGGAACGGCTGCGCTGGCATTCAATCCGCTCGGTATGACAACGGCATTTTCAGCGGAAGCTGCCACCTCCGGTAAAAGCGTACTGTCCTTCGTCACCGGCACCAACCGCAGCGAGATGATCTACGAGGCTCTCAGACCCTTCCAACGCGAGATTATGGACGGCATCAGGGAAAAGCAGATCATCATTAAACCCAACCTGGTGGTGACGAATGTTCCCCTCTGCGCCACCCACGTCGATGCTGTGCGCGGGCTGCTCGAATTCCTCAAACCCCTCTACCCTGAAAAGATAATCATTGCCGAATCGACGATCTCCTCGGATGGAACTATGACCGGTTTTAAAAATTACGGATATCTTCCCCTTGCCCAGGATTTCAACGTTGAATTTGTCGACCTGAACGAGCGCCCGACCATTCCGCTGACAATCCTGGATAAGAATCTGCATCCGCTGCAGATACCGTTCATTGACTCCTACCTCGATCCGAACAATTACTTCATTTCGATCGCACGTCTGAAAACACACGATCGGGTGGTCGCGACCCTCGGCCTCAAGAACATGGTCATGGGTGCGCCCCTGCGTTCCTATACCGGAAGAAACTACAAACCCCTCATGCACCCCAGCGGGCCGCGCTGGCTGAACTACAACATGTTCCTCATCGCCAACCGGATTCATCCACAACTGACGATTCTCGACGGAGTTGAAGGCCATGAGGGGAACGGACCTATCAGCGGCACCCCAATACAGCACGGCGTCGCACTCGCCGGCATGGATTACATCGCTGCCGACCGCATTGGCGCCGAACTTATGGGTATTAACATCGGCGATATTGGCTACCTTAACTACTGCGCCAGTGCGGGTATGGGACAGATAGACCGTTCAAACATCGAGATCATCGGCGGTAAGGATCCTGCAGACTATGTGAAGAAGTACAAGCTGCACGAGAATATCGAACAGCAGCTCACCTGGAAAGGTGAGTTTCAATAATAAATTCAGGAGCACCGCTTTTTGTGATTTTATTACGGCAGATCTTCAGCAGTATTCCCTCGACCGGCATAAAGAACCTATCAATTCATTATACAACATGTTATATCAGAAATGGAGTGAAGCATGAAAAATGTGAAGAGACGAGGTTTTCTCAGCGGATTGAGCGGAAGCCTCGCCGGACTGCTAACGTCAACAAAACTTTGCCAACCAGAGACCGCAGAGGCGGTTTCGATGACCTACACGGGCGGTATTAACGAGATTGTTGAAAATCCGAACGATGTCAAACTCAAGGTGAAACTGGTGTACTCCGCACTGCGCCACTCCGAACCCTGGGTCGGCCCCTGCAGGCCCTCCGCGGGAGAGAGTGGCGACGCCGAGGTAGCTTCACACCGTAAGAACTTCAAGAGCTGGGTCGAGGGCTACCATGAAAAGATAACACCGCTTGCAGATCTTATGGAACCGACCTTCCTCCGGTACATCGATGCCGACCGTGAATTTCATCTCAATGAACATGAATTCGGGCTCCTCCACGCCGATAAAGACGACGTGGATCTCTACATCGTCAACTACGGTACAGCCTCGCAGTTCGTTGCCACGACCATCGGGAAACGCTTCAATAAACCGGTTGCGATGGTCACCACTGGACTTGCCTCAATCGACGCATCGGCTCACCTGCGGGCACGGGGGTACGAAGGATACGCTCCCATGGATTTTGGCGAACTCAACAAGCTCTGCTCCCTTCTCCTCGCCCGCAAGGTGTTCCGACAGACAAGGATGCTCGTGGTTACCAACATCCCCATGCCCGGTGTCAGCGAACAGAGCTCGGTCTGCGATTTTGACGATCTCGCGAAACGGTTCGGAATCGGCACCAAGATTATTAATTACAACACCCTCTCCACTGAAATGGAAAGCGTCATGGGCAGCAAGGAGTATGATAAGAAAGCCCGTGAACTCGCCGATCTGCTCATCAAGAAAGCACAGGGAACCTACCTGGATGAGAAGTACGTTTTTTCCAATGCACAGTTTTACTACACAGTCAAGAACTTGCTCGACCGGTTCAACTGCAATGCATTCACCATAGAATGCTGGGAATTCTGTACTTCCCGGTACCCTCAAAAATGGAAAATCGTACCCTGCCTGGTCCACACACTCCTCAAAGACGAGGGGTATGCCTCGGCATGCCAGGGAGATATCAGTGCGTTGCTCGCCATGCGGCTGCTGCAGTCTGTTTCACGCAAATCCACCTTCATGGGTAACGCCTTTATGGACATGGAATCCGGGCTTATGAAAATCGGCCACAGCGTGCCCGGCATTAAGATGAACGGATACGACGTACCCGATTTACCCTTTACTCTTCGGCACTTCACCGATCAGGGTTGGGGTGCAAAAGTCATGATTAACTTCGCGGAAAACAGCGAGCGAACAGCCACCCTGGTCAACACCGATCCCCTCGCAAAAAAAATCATGGCGGCAAAGGGATACGTTGAAAAATGCATCGGCTTTACCGACGGCGACGAGCGTGGATCCACCATCGGTTGCAGCCTCCAGGCACATCTGAAAATGGACGACCCGAGAAAACTCATCCACGTTTCCGCCGATTATGGCACCCATGTCGCCATGGGCTACGGAGATTATCGTGAGGATATCAGAGAGGTGAGCGCCATGCTCGGCATGGAGTATGAAGACGCCACCTGAAGGATACTCTCCCTAACTCCCACAACAAAGGTTCAACCTGAAACCCGGGTTCACATCGATCCCGGGTTTTCTTATGCAAATTCGATCCTTGCCAATTTCATTTAATTGTTATATTATGAACGTTACACAGTTAAATGTGCATATAATTTCAAAAAGTCATACTACCGCCTTTCCGCAGGTTGGAACGGTAATCTTGTTGGAATGTAATTTCGGTCGAACACACACTTCAAAGGTGTTGAGCTATGAATGTAATGAAAATGCTGTGCCTTGTTCTTGTCATCTGTATTACTTCGATTTTTCCAAAGGGTGTCTTTGCCCAGGATGATTTCGATGATATTTTCGACAGCGCGGACGATGATTTCAAGAAATTAAAGCGAGAGGCTGATGATAATTTCGCCGAACTCCGAAAGAGCGTCGATGAAGAATTTGGCGACATATTGAACCGTGCATGGAAAGAACTCGAACTGGCAACCGGCATCCAGGCCGACTCAACGCCGAAACCCGAGGAAGTCCCGGTGGCACGTCCCACCGAGGTTCCCGAGGATGCCGCCGAGGAAGTCCCCAAAGTTCCCGAGGAAGTCCCCGAATCAAAGCCCCAAATTGAGAAAAAACAAATAGAAATACCGCCCACGCCAGGAACGCCGCTCTCGCTTGACTTCTATGCGACTCCTCTCCAGTTCTCATACGACAGCCAGCTTAAAATCGTTTTGGGCGGTACCGTTTCCGAGCAGACGATCAGCACATTTTGGGAAACGTTGAGCTCACACGATTACAAAACGCTCCTGGGGATCGCGGTAAGGGTACGAAAACAACTCGGCCTTAACGACTGGGGATACTGCCTTCTTGTGAATACTATCTCAGCGGGAATCTACGGCGAAACGTCGAACGAAAACCTGCTGTTTACCTGGTTTTTGCTGATAAAGTCCGGGTATGACGCCCGGGTTGGATTTATCGACAACAGTGTCTTTCTCCTCCTTCCCTCCCTAACCACCATTTACAATACACCATTCTACAATCTTAACAACAAAAACTACTACGTGATGCACCTCGGAACGAGCCCACAGTTGATTAAGTCACTGTATACTTATGAGGGCAGTTACAAGGATGCAACACGTGATATCGACTTCAATATCTATACCTCGCCCGATATTACGAAAATCCTTACCCCGAAAACCTATCGATTCATGTACGGGGGAAAAGAGCATAAAATCACGGTCAAACTCAACAAGCATGTGATTGATTTTTATGAGTTTTATCCCCAGACTCACTTCGATATTTATCCCCGGGGAGCCCTGACTGCTGAAACGAGCGAATCCCTCCTGAACGGTTTACGTCCACTCCTTGCAAATCAACCGGAGACCGAATCGGTCAATATGCTGCTTCGCTTCGTACAGGTCGGATTCGAGTACAAAACCGACGATGCCCAGTTTTCGCGGGAGAAGTTTTTTTTCCCGGAGGAAACGCTCTACTATCCATTCTGCGACTGCGAAGATCGATCGGCACTTTTCGCCTACCTCGTGCGAAACCTGCTGGGGCTCGATGTGATCGGACTCGACTATCCCGGACACATCGCAACCGCAGTCCGGTTCAATGCAACGGTTACCGGCGATTCTGTGGACTACAACAACGCGACCTATATAATCTGCGATCCCACGTACATCAATGCCAATCTCGGCGAATGCATGCCGACCTACCAGAATGTGACGCCCGAAGTTATTCCGATTATTGTCGAGTAGTTCGAGGCTGATACGCGATGTGAAATGAAATGTCCGTCATTCCCCTCCCATCTGGTCGTGAGAAGAGCCAAGCGTGAACAATCTCTTCCGGTGTGGACGCGGCAGGGTCCGGTCATTGTCCCCCGGATACCACGGCAAAACGCATAAAATCGCTTCCCGAAGGATTTTGGAAGACCCGGAGGTCGAATTCAGGAATGATTGCCAGAATATGGTCGAAAATGTCGGCCTGGATCGCTTCGTAATTGGCCCAGACGATGTCGCTTGAAAAGACGTATATCTCGAGGGGAAGGCCGTTCTTTGCCGGATGAAGCTGTCGGACGAGAAAGGTCATGTTCTGGTTGATCATAGGATGGTTCTTCAAATACGCGATAACATAGGCGCGAAAGGTACCGATATTGGTGAGACGCCTGATATTCGCCGGGCTTAAGTAATCTGTTCCACCGACGGCGTTATACTCATCAAGCTCTTTCTTTTTCCTCTCAATATAATCGGCAATGTACCGAATCCTGGCAAAGCGGCTCAGCATTTCTTCATCGCAGAACTTGATTGTGTTCATGTCGATTTTGATCGATCGCTTGATGCGGCGGCCACCGGATTCCGCCATCCCTCGCCAGTTCTTGAACGATTCACTGATAAGTGCATACGCCGGTATCGAGGTGATCGTTTTATCCCAGTTCTGTACCTTGACTGTGGTGAGCGATATATCAATCACATCGCCATCGGCACCGTACTTGGGCATTTCAATCCAGTCGCCACGGGCGATCATCTTGTTCGAGGCGAGTTGAATGCCTGCCACCAATCCGAGGATGGAATCCTTGAATATGAGCATGAGCACGGCGGTGAGGGCACCGAGGCCGCTGAAGAGATAGAACGGACTCTGATCGATTATAAGGGAGATGATCGCAATGACAGTGATAAACATGATGACAATTTTAGCGACCTGGATGAAACCCTTGATGGGAATTTCCCGGGCGATCTCGAATGTTCGGTAGATATCCACCACGGCATCGAGGAACGAATACAAGACAATCACACCGAGCGCGATCAGGTAGATAAGAACGGCGTTGGTGACGAATGCCAGCAAATGACCGTACCCGGCGAGTATGTAAGGCGCCGTAAGGTAGATAACCAACGCGGGGGCAACATGGGCGAGTTGATGGAATACCCGACGCTCCATGACAACGTCGTCCCACGTCGTCTTTGTCCGTGCGACGAAATGGTGCACAACGCGCAGGAGGTATCGTTTCGTAACATAGTTTGCCGCAAAACTAAGCACGAGTACGACGAGTGCTGCAGTCACCCGGACCAACGCGAGCGCCATTAATGGATTTAGACCACGTGTTACCAGGATGTTTTCCACTAGATACAGCATACAGACCTCGTTTGAATATGTTTCACCAGACCGTCC
>CAYWBT010000160.1:0-7965 GCA_964456585.1 uncultured bacterium | reverse complement strand
CGATGAGGTCGGGGATGATCGGCTCGATGTTTCCGTCCGAATGGTAGGCAATCTTGATGCCGGGATTGATCTCGCGTAGGGAGGCGAAATAGTCCGCCATGCGCGGCTTGAAAAAAGTGCGCCAGGTGTCGGGCGATATCAACATGCCGTTCTGCTGGCCCATATCGTCCCCGGTCCAGATCATATCAACTCCCATCTCGACCAGTTTTTTTGCCGCGGTAAGATGGTACCGGAAGGGAATGTCGAGGATACGTTCGGCGAGGTCGGGATTCGTCACGAAATCAATCAGCATCTGTTCGAGTCCCCTGAGTGCCCAGGCGGTCTCGAATATGGTCGTCACCGTGACCCCGACAATCCAGTAGTCGTCCTGGAAGTTTTTGATAAGTTGCGCTGTCGGTTCGTAGAGTTCGGGTCTGGTGGGATCGGGCGGCCGGTAAGTGTCGATCGCGTGGTCTTCGGCGAGGGGAAATCCGGACATCTCGGTGTACACACCGTTCCCGAACTTCGTTTCGTATTCAGCCATCTTGAAGGTTATTCCCCATTCGTCCGTGTATGTTTCGGAATCCATATAGTATGAGTTTGCCCAGCCGACCGAGGTGAGGAGCATATCCTCTCCGAGAAAACGCTCGAGCTCATAGGTGTTTCCGCCCCCATGCGGATTGTGCAGTTTCTTTGTGGAAAGATCGACATCGGAGCGCAATCGATCAACGAACTCCGGGGTGAAACTGATCTGCATCGGACACCGGTCCGGTTCCTCGTGATTCAGTGCTGTTATGACACGATCCCTATGTTTCATCTGAGAATCAACCTCTCTTTTTTAACCATATATCAGTGGTATAGTTTTCCCCTAGGCGGCAGTCAAGAGGCGCGCTGTTTTTTCCACGACAGGTCTTCCGCGCGCACCGTCCATGTTGATTGACAACCGCGATTCCGTATTAATGTAGCAACGTCGTGGATGAAAGGCGAATTATTTTTTTCTTAATTTGAGGTTGCCGGCAATCTCGGCACGTCGTTTCCGGATGCGCTCGATATCGATGGGATACGATCCGTAGTCGAGGATGGTCTTGTAGAGTTGCGCCGCGTTTTCCGGCGGCACGACATCGTTGACCTCGCTCGAAGAGCCGATGAGAATACCGTCCTGGGGACCGAGCTTTTCGATCAGTTCGAGCGTCTCATCCTCGATATCCTCGAAGGTACCATAGGGGAGCGTGGATGCGCAGCAGACATTCCCGACAAGGAACCGGTCGGGGTATGCTTCGCGTATGGCGAAAATGTCGTTACACCCCAGACGCTCAACAGGATTGAGACCGTCCGCACCAAGCTCGTCGAAGATAATCGGGAGCAGTGGGCCATACCTGCCGTCCGTGTGAAACAGAAACTTGATACCCCGCTCATCCAGCGGCTCCTTGATCCACCGCCAGCGGGGAAGCCCGAGATCGCGGATCATGTCGGGGTTGAAGATAGGGCCGTTCGATCCGGCAATATCCTCGCCCATGAACAGGAGGGGCGCCGAGGGATGTTCCGCAAAGACACGGGCAATGTATGCCGAGAATTTACCCGTGCAGTCCATGATGTGGGCGACCAATTCGGGCGCATCGTAGAGTGCGGTACAGAAGAGTTCGGTGTCGGTATACGTGTAGGAATCGCTGAACGGTCCCTCGACGCCGCCGATATAGACGAGGTCGTAGGAGTCGAATACTTCCTTGATGTACGTGATGATCGGTAGGAACCAATCACGCACTTCTTCATAGACAGGCGGATTGGGCATGTTCTTTTCGAGACCCTTCAGGTCGGAGAACGGCCGCTTCGATATCCAGGCGGTGTCACCGGCCTGGGTTATTTTCCACTGGTCGGGACTGATCCCGAAAAAGCGGACCCAGTTTACGATTTTAGCACCCATCCAGTGGTTCACCGGATCATGGATGTTGCGGGTCACGTTGACGCCGATGTTTTTCAGTCCGCGGGCGTTCAGCTCGACGAGCTCCTCGAAGGAATAATCTTTCGATGGATCGTAGCCGCCGTAGCGCTTGAGAATCTCCACATTGTCCATGACTTCGTAGGTCATAATCCGGTCAACCGGCTGCCAGTTGATCGTTCTGGTGAATCGCTCAATGTTGTTCATGAGGCTCCTGTCGAGAGATCGTGGGTGCCGCTGGTGAAGTGCCTGCACCGGAGGCGGCATAACCACTTCGCTGTCCGTTCGACCGGCGTGGCCTTTTTCACCTGGCCGGTTCACCGCTGAAAATGATTTTGCCGAAACTCTCCGGTTCATGGAAACTGAAATCCGGCGGGCGCGAGGGACTCCACTGGCTCTTCTGCGGATTGGTCTTTCCCCCCTCCGGGCGGTTGAGGCCGACACGCCACATATCGCCCTCCGATGGAGTGGAACCATCATACAGCGCGGTGTAGTCGTCGAACCTGATCGCTATCTCCACGGTATAGCCGATATCGGTATCGCTGTCGTCATTCAGGGTACCATCGATATGCTGGCCGATATGGGGCGGCATGATGCGGCTCTCTCGTGCCGAGAAGCTCCGGTCGAAGTTGTTGTACACGCTCAGAAGAGTTCCGATACAATTGATCTCGAACATGTTGTATTCGTCTCCGGCGGCGGGATTCGGGTTCCAGAATATCTCTACACAGTCGTCCTTGTAGGTCGTTGAATTGGTATCGAAGTGCTCCGCCCAGATATGCTGATCGTCACACCGGAAGGCAACGTAGAGGAACCGATCGTCCCAGAGCATCTTGACTGCAGTCTGCTCCCGCTCGCCGCGCTCCCATGCGGGGAAGGTAAAGTCTCCGGCAGCAGGTGCCATCTTCCAGTCCGGATCGTCCAGAACACCGTCGATCACGATATACCCGGTGGTGCGCCTGACCGTGTATACAGGAACGTCTTCCCAGCTGATCATGGGATAGAGAACGATAAAGAGAAAGAAGACGACCTGTCCGACAACCATCATAGTACTGTTTCTCCGGTTCTTGTTTTCCCGCTGGCGGACGATACCACCGGAGGCATGCACCTCATGCTTGTGCCTTCCGGAGCCACATTTGTTCGATCTCCTCGAGCGACTTGTTCTTGGTCTCGGGTATCATCTTCCAGGTGAAAATCACCGCGACGAAGGTGATGAGGCCGAACAGATAGAACGTGTTACCCCCGAGGGAGTTGATCATCAGGGGGAAAACCTGTGAGAGCACGAAGTTTGCCACCCAGAGCGACATTGTCGCTATCGCCATGGCAGTACCGCGAATCTTTGTCGGGAAGATCTCGGACAAAAGCACCCAGGTAATTGCGCCGACGCTCATGCAGAAAAAGGCAACAAAAAAGAGCATGGGAACGATAACGATCTTGCCGCTGATTGTCGCGGATTGATAAATGTAGCCGGTCAGGGTAATGGAAATGAACATCCCGGTGAAGCCGATGAGCAGGAGGCCTTTTCGTCCGAAGCGGTCAACCGCAACAATGGCGACAATCGTGAAGATGATATTCACAAATCCAAGGGCTACACTGGCGAGAAAGGCGGACGAGGCGCTCTCGTAGCCGGCCTTCATGAAAATCGAGGGTGTGTAATACAGGATGGCCGCCATGCCGTTCCATTGGGATAAAACTGCCAGCAGACACCCGATGATGAGAACGGTTTTAAATCCCGGCTTCAATAAATCCGACAGGGTTCCCTTTTCCTGGCTCATGGTATTTTCGACTTCACTCAAGACAAGTTCCGCACGCTGACGGCCGTTTATCCTCGTGAGGACAGCCAGCGCCCGATCACGCAAGCCGATTTTCGCTAAAAAGCGGGGGCTTTCGGGAATGAAGAAGAGCGCAATACAGAAGAGAAGCGACGGTATGGTGGCAACAGCGAACATCCATCGCCAGTTCGCCGGTCCAATATCCACCAGGAGCCAGTTGGTGAGGTACGTTAAAAAGAGCCCGGATACGATCGCAAGCTGGTTGATCGAGACGAGCTGCCCGCGCACCCGGGCGGGAGCGATCTCGGCAATATATACCGGCGACAGCACCGAGACGGTGCCGACCGCGAGTCCGCTAATGAGACGCGCGATGACTAGTTCGGCGACCGTCCGCGGCAGCGCAGACAGGATGGAGGATACCAGGAAAAGTAATGCCGCGGCGATCATCACTTTCTTTCTGCCGTACCGATCACTGAGCGACCCGGCGAGGAGCGTACCGACAATGCATCCGATCACAAGGCTGCTGACAATGAATCCCTGCCAGTTGACAGAGAGGTCAAAATGCTCGGTCACAAAGGGGATAACACCTGAAATCACCCCCGAATAGAAGCCGTAAAGGAGACCGCCGATCGCAGCGACGAGCGAAATCGCATACAGGTAGACCTTGCTGCCGGAATCCGTCTCTTCCCCCCTGATACCGCTGGACTGTTCTGCCATGTTATTCCCCCAGGTGAACTATGGTTTTGTGGTGGTGCTTATCGTTATGAACGCGAACCGTTCATGTCCCGACTCCCGTGCCTGGATTTCAGGTACAACGAGTGCGAGGAGTGCCGGTTTCCCAGACTGCCCGCCACCATTATGCGAGCCCCGGCCTTCCGTGACGAGCGATTAACACATTGAGGCACTCTGGTATGGAAGCCCACATTATCTGAATGGATTTCATTCCCTCCTTATGCTGAAGAACAAAGGGCATCGAATAGCATGTATATGTCCGAACAGGGTATTAATGAAAAAAGATGTCGTCCGCGATCACCCGCCGGTATTCGATGGCGTCCTTCCCGAAAGCTGTCGGCCTCGCTTCGGTCTCCCCCGGCCGCTGAAATACGCCCTGCATCACCAGGACGTCACGGCCATTAAACTTGACAATACCATGGTATGTGGTCGCCTCGCCCTGGGGAAGAATCATGTCATAGATATCCATGGTGATCGGTTCTTTATCGTAATCAATGCGGTATTTCGCCTGAATCGTATATTCTCCCCGGTCGCCTTTCATGTGCGATGTCAGGGTCATATCTTTGTTAAACGTTATGGTTATGTTGTCTCCCCGGGGCGTTTTCCCCTCCCATTCCCCCGTTACGGTCCGGGGGCCGGTCACGCCCATCAAGCTGCAGCCGCCAACAATGAGAACTGAGAAAATCATAAGAACTATGTGTGCTTTTTTCACCGTCAATCCTCCGATACTAACCAATCAATAAAAACACTGCCACACCGGGCGTGCATGAAGATGCTACCTGAAAAATATAGATTTTATATCGTGATCCAAACGGTTTTTACATAATTATTCGGGTAGAGAGCGTCTGGCGCTCCATTTTGACAGCACCAGTAGACTGAAGAGGGAGTCGGTAATAGAAAAACCCCGCCACCCTGAGGGCGGCGGGGTATCGTGTCCCGGTTGACGGGGATTACTTGGTAAGCTTCTTGTATTTCATAAGCGCCGAGATGAAGTTGCAGTCTCCAAAGATCAGGCAGGTATCAGCGCCGGGCTTTTCCGGTGTCTGGAACGAGGCGTGATCGAGGATACCGTTGGTTATCGCGCCGTCCGCCAAATACTTGGTGCAGAGCGAATTCATGATGGCGACCGCGGCGTTCAAGTACGTATCGCGTTCGGGCCCGTTGTCCATAAGGGACACCATCTCAAAGAGACCGTCCGCAGCCATCGAGGCGGCAGAGGCATCCCGGATCGTATGGGGAATGGCGGGATCCTTGAAATCCCAGTAGGGCACGTGGTCTTCCGGCAGGTTCGCGATAAAGTAATCGGCGAGCCGTTTCGCCGTTGCCAGAAACTGGGGATCCTTGGTCTCACGGTAGCCGATTGCGAAACCGTAGATTCCCTCGCCGTGCCCGCGTGACCAGGAGGAATCACCGTTGAGGCCGCAGAGGGCATGCTTGCCGATAACCTCGCCGGTGTCGGGATCGAGGTCCACCACCTGGATGGTGCTGTCATCCTCGCGGATGCAGGTGCGGATCGTGTTGACGCTGTGACGGGCCGCCATGTCCTTCCACTTCGGGTCGCCGCCGTTCCGCGCACCCCAGTACATGAGCTCGATGTTCATCATGTGGTCGATGAGGATGGGGAATTTCCACTGATCCATATCGTACGCCTTGACGCAGCCGATCTTCTCGCTGTACCGTGAAGCGAGGGACGCGGCGGCATCGACCAGAACTTTCCGGTATTTCTCCTCGCCGGTGAGGCGGTATGCATTACCGTAACTGTTCATCATACGGTATCCGATGTCGGCATCGCTCTTGTTGTCCTTCTGCTTCTCCAGGCTTTCGGTCCACTTGACCGCATAGTCTTTCCACTTCGCTTCGCCGGTGTTTTCGTACATGAGCCAGAGGCAGCCGGCGAAGAAGCCGCTAGACCACCAGTTGTCGTCGGAGGTTTCCCAGGTGCCGTCATCCTTCGTGTAGAAGGGGTACTTTTTGGCATCCTGAACCTCGGCCACTGTTTTCTCAAGCTGCTGTGCCGCAAAAGCGAGGCAATCATCGGCGGGAATCGTTACAGCCGCTTCTGTTTTTGCGGTCGTGCTGGGCGCCTCGGCCTCCTGTTCAGGGGCACCACAGGCAAAGAAACAGACCGTGGTGAGAAGGGTGAAGAGAAGGATAGTTCCCACGGATTTTTTCATGAGAGAAGTTCCTTTCCAGATGGTTGAATGTGAAAAAACAAACGTGTGGCAAACAGTTTAACAGCACTGTCGTTCTTCCGGGACTCAAACAAATCATAGTATGCTCCGCCATCCTGAGGAGGAGGTACTTCCATAAATGGTTATTTTGCCGGGAAAAGTCAAGGATAATTTGACGAATAAATTCGCTGGCAATTACCAGGCGGGCTTATTATTTTGCAGTCTGTGTGTACACGAGAATTCGCGCCCCCATCCGCTCGGGTATTCCGGTGAGAACAGCGTTCAGCAGCAGAACGCTTGTCGGGCGGTGATGGTCGACAACGGTCAATAACGGCACCTAAATACACGTACAGCAATCAAGCACCCTTATAAGGAGAGACGCACATGAACGACACAGTATCGCGCCGCACGTTTATCGAAAGAGCAATGATAGCGGGGAGTTCGCTCGCACTTTCCCCCCTCACTGCCCTCGCGGCACAGAAGGGAACGCCGATCTTCGGCCGCAGCGATCCGTCAAAATACCAGGAAGCGAAAGGCGCCCATGGCGGCGCCGGCAGTTTGCACCTCATGACACTCCTTCCGGGGGAGTTGTTCGATACGAACGTCATCTTCTTTCACCGGGGCATCCTCCCCCCGAAGAGCAGCATCGGTGAACATATCCACCGCAACATGGAGGAAATGTATTTTATCTTCAACGGACGCGCGGAATACACCGTGAACGGCAAGACGGCGCTCCTCCCCGCCATGACCACCGTAGCCTGTCCCCGGGGAGCATCCCACGGCATCTACAACTGCACCGACAAAGACCTCGAGTGGCTGAACATCGGGATCACCATGGTCAAGGGCAAGGGCGACGCTGTCAACTACGGCGACGACCTCTCGAACAAGCAGCTCTGCTCCCCGGCACCATTCAAGTGGGGGAACTTTGACCGCACGCTCCTGAAACCGGTCACCGGCGCCCACGATGGCAAGGGAGACCTGATGTTCCGCCGGGTTTGGGCGGGCGATTCGTTCAAGACCAACTGGGAGTGGATCGATCACTGCCTGCTCCCACCGGACACCTCGATCGGTTACCATCAGCACAACGCAATCGAGGAGGTCTATTACATCCTCGATGGCAACGGGCGGATGACAGTCAACGATACGACCTGGGATGCACGCCCCCATGACGCGTTCCCGTGCACCCTCCACGATTCCCACGGCATTTACAACAACACCAACCGTGACCTGGAGCTCTTTGTCTGTGCCATCTCGATGAAGAAGGGCGTGTTCAATGCAAAGAACTGGGGAGATGACCTGTCCAACCGTTAAACCGCGAGGTGCAGCATGCAACGATTCATATTTGTAGCAATTCTGGCTCTCAGCCTCGCCGCAGGGG
>CAYWBT010000159.1:0-7970 GCA_964456585.1 uncultured bacterium | reverse complement strand
TCGGCGGACTTGAAGGCCTTCGGTGCCTTTTTCAGGTCGGCGGGATCGTATGCCTTGACCCTGATCGCCGCATGGGGACAGACGAGGGAACACTGAGCGCACTGGATACAGACATCGGGATCCCACTCGGGTATCTGGACCGCAATATTTCGCTTCTCGTACTGGGTCGTTGCCGAGGGGAATGTACCATCATCCGGCATGGCGCTAACCGGGAGCTTGTCGCCGTTACCCCGCAGGATCTCCGCGGTGACAGTTTGCACAAATTCCGGTGCGTCTTCGGGAACGATGGGCGGCATGTGGAACTTTGAGGTTGCCTTGTCGGGGTATTTCACCTCGAATGCGTTATCCCTCGCCGTATCGACCGCGTTATAGTTCATCTGAACGATTTTCTCACCTTTTTTACCATAGGTTTTCTTGATGGCGTCCTTAATGAGCTTGACCGCTTCCTCCTCGGGCAGAATCTTCGAAATCACGAAGAACGCCGTCTGCATGATCATGTTAATTCGGGCGCCCAGACCGAGCTTAATGCCAAGGTCGACACCATCGATCACGTAGAATGTGAGCTTCTTGTCGATGATTTGTTGCTGGACCTCGACAGGCATCTTGTCCCAGACCTCATCGGCGCCATACGGACTGTTGAGCAGGAACGTGCCGCCCTCGACGATCTTTTCGAGCATGTCGTACCGCTCAAGGAAGGAGAAGTTGTGGCACGCCACGAAATCCGCCCGATCAATGAGGTACGGCCTCCGGATGAGCATGGGGCCGAACCGTACGTGTGACGAAGTGACCGCGCCCGCTTTTTTGGAATCGTAGACGAAGTAACCCTGGGCGAAATTGTCGGTGTTTTCACCGATGATCTTGATGGTGTTCTTATTCGCTCCCACGGTGCCATCGGAACCAAGTCCAAAGAACATGGCGCTGTAACCCTGCGCGTCCGTGGTGAAGGAATAATCAACATCGAGGCTTGTATTCGAAACATCGTCGGTAATACCGACCGTGAAGTGATTCTTGGGCGCTTTGGCTTTCAGGTTATCCAGCACCGCCTTGACCATGGGAGGATTGAAATCCTTGGAGCCGAGACCGTAGCGGCCGCCGACAATGATTGGATAGGTTTCGAACGGTGCTTTTCCCGCGCTCATCATTTCCCCGACTGCGGTTCGCACGTCGATGTACAATGGTTCGCCGGGAGATCCGGGCTCTTTCGTCCGGTCGAGAACAGCGATTGACTTGACCGTTGTGGGTAGTGCTGAAATGAACAGTTCGACATCGAACGGCCGGTAGAGCCTGACCTTTATAAGCCCGACCTTTTCTCCCTGGGAAACCAAGTATTCGACCGTTTCGTGAATGGTCTCGCAGGAGGAGGCCATGCTGATGATGATACGATCTGCATCGGGAGCGCCTACATAATCGAAGAGGTTATACTGCCGGCCAATAAGTTTCGCAAACTTGTCCATGTTTTTCTGGACGATACCCGGAATGGCATCGTAGTATTTGTTGACCGTTTCACGACTCTGGAAGAAAACATCCGGATTCTGCGCCGTTCCCTTGATCATTGGATTGTCGGGAGAAAGGGCATGCTTACGGTGGGCGTAGATGAATTTGTTATCAATCATGGCACGGAGATCGTCCTGATCCAGTTCCTCGATCTTCGCCACTTCATGCGTCGTTCTGAATCCATCGAAGAAATGCAGGAAGGGAATGCGGGATTCGAGGGATGCTGCCTGCGCGATAACCACGAAATCAGCCGCTTCCTGAACGCTCGCCGAGGCAATCAGGGCAAAACCGGTCTGGCGGCAGGCCATGACATCGCCGTGATCGTTAAAGATCGAGAGGGCATGTGATGCCAGGGTACGAGCGGCTACATGAAAAACCGTGGGAATGAGTTCTCCAGCGATCTTGTACATGTTCGGAATCATGAGAAGCAGTCCCTGGGACGCGGTAAACGTCGTGCTCAGGGCGCCGGTTGAAAGTGCACCGTGCACGGCACCTGCGGCGCCGCCCTCGGACTGCATTTCCATGACATGGGGAATGGTTCCCCAGATGTTTTTCAGGCCGCGTGCGGATCGCTCGTCCGCGACCTCACCCATGCCTGACGAGGGGGTGATGGGATAGATGGCGATGACTTCGCTTAAGGCGTGCGCCACGTTTGCCACCGCTGTATTACCATCGATGGTGATCATTTTCCTGCCCATTGTTTCTCCTTTTTAAGATGAGCGACAAGAGAAAATTTATAAGCACTTGTATTTTCATCAATTGGGGGATTGTTTTTGTGCTGTAAAATTGCTGTGATTTTATCTAAAAAATATACGAAAAAAAAAGGGCATTGTCAAGGAAACAAGGTATGGTTTGGGTACTCTGGTTTCCCCGCGATTAGCAGGGATCAGAAGACATGCTCCAGTACGTTTAACAGGCGAGATGTGAGGTGCAAAAACAGGTTTCAGGAAAGAGATGGTTTATGTGCACTTTTGCCGAACCATACCTGAAAACTACTTGTTGTCCAGTATACTGTCCAGACGGGCGATTATCTCCCCCGAAACGCGTGCCACGTTTTTCGGCGTCGATGCACTCGTAACCGCATCGAACGGCTCAGAGATAGTTACATTGGGGTTGCCGGATGTGATGACAAAGACAATATTTTCCGCCTCGTTATTCCTCCGGTAGTACCGTTTGGCGTTGAAGGGAACGTGCATTGCCCAGTACTCGGCAAGATAGACAACCGCGCCGTAGTCTGAAGCCGTGTAGTAGTTTGCCTTCTTGCGGTTGCCGGTGACGACCCGGTATCCTTTTGCCGCGAGAGAGGTCGAGACCTGTTCTATCACAGCGGTCTTAAACTGTTTGCCGGTGGTCAGAATGCACACGACCTTTTCACCCTTCAGTGTTTGAACAGGTTTTTTGCCCGCGGCACATCCCCCGACGATACCAAGTACACAAAGCATAAGAACGATGTTAATTTTCACCAGTGCCTCCCGTTGAAGATTTTTCAGGTTGCCCTATAATCATCCCCCGGTTCGTATCTTCTCAATTGCACCCGCCGCACCGCTGACAAGCAGGGTATCACCCGAACGGAACACATAGGAACTACCAGGGGTTATCAGAGTCGGCTCTTTTGTATCCGCCCCCTGTTTCACGAGAAATACAGATACGCCGAAATTCTTGCGAAGACCGATATCGCCAAGGACACGCCCCTCGAGCCAGTGTGGCACAGTGATCTCGGTCACCAGGGCATCGCTGCCCAGGTTGAGTTGCTTGGTCTTATCGGTGCTGTTAATTTTAGCACCGAGTTCTATGGCGATATTCCGGTTGACCACTTCACGGTTGTACTGGCGGATAACATCGGTTAGGAAGACGAATCCCGTGAGTTTACCGGTATCATCCACCACCGGCAGGGTGTCGAATCCCGTCTCGCCGAAGAGGGTCAGGCCGATGTCGAGCGTCTGTTTTTCGGTGAGAAAAGGTAAGTATTCGACAAAATCCTCGAGCTTTTTGCTCTCGATGAATTTCTCCGGCTTGGAGAGTGTGTGCTTCAGGCTCTGGAGCGAGATCACTCCCTGGTATTTTTCCTCTGCATCGATGACAAATATGACATTGCGGTGCTCGGTGAGTGCGAGGTTCATCAACTCCTTTACCGACGCCGAATCATGAATGACCGACGCCTCCCGGCGAATAATGTCTTTCACTCCGATTGCCCGCAGGATATTGAGGTCTTCGCCCAGGTGAACATGTATCCCTTTTCGGGCAAGTTTCCGGGTATAGATCGATTCGCTGCTGAATTTACGCGACACGAAGGATGCGATCACCACGGTGAACATGAGCGGCAGGATCATACCGTAATTGTTGGTCAACTCGATGAGGATAATCATGGCGGAGAGGGGTGCCAGGGTCGATGCGCTGTTAACCGCCGCCATTCCCACCAGTGCGTAGGCGCCGACCGCGCCTGTCGACTCGGGAAAGATCATGTTGACAACAGTACCGAATGCGCCGCCGAGCATGGCGCCGATAAACAGCGAGGGAGCGAAAATCCCTCCCGATCCCCCCGAGCCGATGGTAATAGAGGTTCCCAGAATTTTGAGGAACACGAGAAGCACCATGACACCGAGCGTGAGTTCCCCCCGGAAGAGCACCTCGATGGTATCGTATCCCACGCCCATGATGTGGGGATAGGAGAGGGCGATCACCCCGATGCCAAGACCGCCGAGAGCGGGTTTCGACCACTCGGGCAGGCCTAACCGCTGAAAGCCGTCGTCAACGAAGTAGAGCGAACGTGAAAACGAGTAGCCCACCACGCCGGCGATGAGCCCGAGGAAGAGGTAAATGAACAGTTCCCAGAAGGAGACCATGTGGAACGCGGGAAGGATGAATTCATACGTATTGCCCTGAAAGTGCCGCGTAATGGCGGTTGCTGTGACCGAGGACACGATGATCGGGGTAAAGGATGTCAGCCCGAAATCGCCTGCAATGAGTTCGAGCGCAAATATCGTCCCGGCAATGGGAGCATTGAATGTTGAACCGATACCGGCCGCTACGCCGCATGCTACGAGCGTTTTCATCTGCACCGGCCGTAACCGCAGGAGCTGACCGAACGTGGAAGCGATCGCCGCCCCGATTTGGACGATCGGCCCCTCACGGCCGACTGAACCGCCGGAACCGATGGAAACGGCTGATGCCAGTGTTTTTACCAGCACGACAGCGGGACGGATAACGCCGTTTCTGGTGACGACCGCAGCGATGACTTCCGGGACACCGTGCCCCTTTGCCTCCCGGGCGAAGAAATAGACCAGCGGGCCGACAATAAGACCTCCAATCGCCGGGACAAGGAGACGTATCCACCAGGGAATACCGAGGAGTGTTCCCGGCATCATGTCATGGGTATGCCAGAAGAAGAACTGGACGAGGAGGATCAGCCGCTTGAAAAAAAGGGCGCCGAATGCTCCCAGTATCCCCACCAATGCGGCGAGAACAATCGTTTCTGTCGCCGGACTGAAGCCGAAGCGCTCGAGTGAAAATCTTTTTTTCGTTTTGTGGATCGGCATGGTTCCTGATTATGGTATAGTTTAAAGTTTCAGTGATACGCCATGACCAACGGATACCGCCCGCCGGGTATCATTACTGTCGGGCGGCTTTCGGTTCGCGGCTGAAAAAACCGGGAAAGGTTTCATGTTGCCCTCTCCCGGTCGATATGTAGGCGCCGTGGTTTAGAGGAAGCTGCCGACGTATTCGATCATTTCCCTGGTGGCGCCGGCGAATTCCGCCTCGGTTTCGAGCAGTGAGGTGAGTTCACTGAACTGGTCGATGCCGAAACCGTCTTCCTCGAAACCGGCCTTGAAGTACGGGATTTGCTTGAGTTTCTCGAGTTGTTCCGCCGGAACCGCGTGGTCCCAGCCGGAGACGATTTCACGGTCGCGGTAAAGCATCATGAAGTCGCTGAGAACTTTCGGAGGTATGGTCATAACGAGCGGCCCGCCCGCAAACATTTCGATGTGCGGGTAGTAGTGCTCTCCCCGGTCATTCAGGTGAAGACGGTGCGAACAGTCGAGCATCTTGATGGGATAGTCACGCTCAACAAAGAGACGGGCGCATTTCTTCACGATCGCCTCGGAAACGCCGCGAAGGTCGAGCGGGCTGAGGTCGAGGTTCATCTTGTTTGCGTAGCCGCGAACCGCCGCCGAATCCTCGGTGCGTCCCGACATGTGCGTACAGACTGCCCGCCAGCCGCGGCGCGGAGATGTGTTCTCGGCGAGGTGAATCTTCCGGCCCTCGGCAACCATCTTCGCCACTGTCATAATCTGGGGAACCAGGTAGACGAGCGTGGCGTTCGTGGCGATGCCCTTTGATGCGAGGTGCTTGAACACCGGCATACCCTGCGAGGAACCCGGTACCTTGATCATGACATTCGGACAGAGGTCGGCGAGTTCTTCGGCCATCTCGATCATACCCGCGGTATTGCGGATCAGCCCCGGCTCGACCTGTCCGGAAATATGACCGAGCCGACCGTCGGTCGCCTCGAAGAGGGGAAGGAATTTCTCGGCGCCGCGTTTGATGACTTCTTTGTAGACGAGGAGAAACAGGCCGTATTTCGACCGGCCGCGGTAGCTCTTTTTCTTCTCGAGGATAACGTTGTTCCATTCTTCCGTGTGGGTTTTCAGGACGTTCCACGAGAGGGGAGGATTGGTTGTACAGCCTTCATACAGCCAGTTATCAGCCGGCGCATCGAAGAACATGCTCTCCGTCTCCGCCGTGAACCATTTCTCATCGCCATCGGACAGCGATTGTGCAAAAACATCTCTAAAATTTTGCCAGACCAGTGGCGACGAATCCCACCAGATTTCGGTGTCCGGATTGAGCGCCTTGAATCTCCTCCATGGATTGTCCATTCCTGTCTCCTTTCCTCGGGGCAGTATATAGGTTGAATTATTTTATACCGTAAAAATATAATATACAAAAATCATGCGTAATATCAAATCGCAATTGACAGAGAACATGCAGGGCGTGAAAAAGAAACAGCGGGAAGCGTTCCGGGAAGGGTCACGCGTTCCGTATCCCCGCCATGAAGTCCCGGTAGATTTTGAAGTGCTCCGTTTCCTCGTAGGAAATCCGCGAGACAGGTACGGTATCGAATGAGTAGATGACCGACCCGGGGCAGGAGAGGAGAATGGGTGAGTGCGTGGCGATGATGAACTGGGCGTGCCCGGCCCGGCTCATGTCCCCGAGGATGGCGAGCAGCTCGAGCTGTGTCTTCGGCGAGAGCGCGGTTTCGGGTTCGTCGAGGAAGTACAGTCCCCTGATCCGGTACCGACTCCGGAAGTACGCCATGAGCGACTGGCCGTGCGACTGGGTGATGAGCGACTTTCCGCCGAAGTAGTCGAACATCTCCGGATCGTCGACCGCCCACTCGTCGAGCAGCTTCGTAAAGTTCTGGAAGGTCTGGGAAGCGAAGAACGATCCCGGCACGCGGCCATCGGCCCATGTCGCGGTGACCACCCGGTGGAGCTGTTCCTCGTAGGGATTGCGCTCGTAGCGGGTGCGCGTGATCTCGCCCCAGATGTGGATGCCGCACGTCCGGCAGAGGGCGGTCAGCAGGGTCGATTTCCCTGACCCGTTCTCGCCGACGAAGAAGGTCACCGGCGTGGTGAATCCGATGCTTCCGGTGTGCCGGAGGATGTCGAGGTTGAACGGGTAGTACTCCGTGGTCGGGAACAACTCGGGATGGATCGTGGCGCTGGTCAGGTGCATGGGGAATTTTCCTCGGGAACGGCTGCTCGCGCGGGCGACGCAACGAATGAACGGAGACTTCAGTTATCGTACGAAAGGTATGCTTTTACGGGGTGAAGGGCAAGGAATTTACCACGAGGAGGGAGAGATTTTTAAAGGAAAAGTGTACCGAAAGGGAATGTTTTATAAATTGCATTATAACAATAGAATAAATCGGGAAAGTGATGATACTTTGAGAAATGTGCAAATATTTGCAGTGTTTATTATTGACAAAAATCATATAAATGTTTAATATTTACTAACATACTAATTTAAATAAGTTGTTCGCTCACGATTAACATTTTATCCCTTGACTTTTATCATAGCTGGGGAATGTCGGATGAAGAGAGTTTTTTTTATGAATTTGGATGACATGTTGGAGGAAGCTTCCGAAGAAAGTTTTAGGAGAAAATTAGTTAAGAATAAGTGGCTTAGAAAAAGTATTTTATCTGCTGTTATTGTTGCTTCTGTGCTTTATGGAACTAGTGACACATGGTCTGATGAGTTTAATAAAAAAAGTAAGCTGAGAGATTTAAAAGAAGTTTCATATCCTGAGCTTGGATTAACAACATATGGCATTAACCTTGGTTATTGGCATAAAAGAACCGGTCTTCGCCTATCAAATTATTATCTTAACGAAACTCGTAATGGAATGATGCTAAATCTCGGATATAAGTTATCAGATAATGAAAAAACTCAAAAAAGTATAAACCTTTTAGCAG
>CAYWBT010000158.1:0-8022 GCA_964456585.1 uncultured bacterium | reverse complement strand
GTGAGCACAAACATCATGAGCAGGGTAATTGCACACATCTTCTGAACCATTCGACACCTCCGGAATAGGGTAAACGCTTTACTTGATTTCATCGTAACCGGCACGAATCATACATCGGAAAAACCGCTTGCCCGTACCGAATTTCGTATCATCACACCACCATACAAGATAACCTGCAGCTGGCTATCATTACGCCAGAATCGAATCAATTTCTTTCTGTTCCTCGGGTGAGAATTCGAGGTTTTCAAGGGCCCCGACATTTTCCTCTATCTGTTTCACCCTGCTTGCCCCGATGATCACCGAGGTCATCCGGGGATCTTTCAGAACCCATGCGAGTGCCATCTGGACGAGGGATTGTCCCCTGCGCTGGGCGACAGCCCCGAGTGCGCGCACCCGTTTTACCACCTCCCCAGTCACTTCCTCCTTCTGGAGAAATCCATGAGCTTTCGCCGCACGTGAATCCACGGGAATACCCTCCAGGTATTTGTTGGTCAGAAGTCCCTGGGCGAGGGGTGAAAAGGCGATACAGCCGATACCCTTCTTTTCGAGCACATCGAGCAGGCCGTCCTCGACCCAGCGGTTCAGCATCGAGTACTTCGGCTGGTGAATCAGGCAGGGTGTGCCGAGTCGTTCGAGAATTGCCGCGGCTTTCTCCGTTTGTTCGGGCGTGTAGTTCGAAATGCCGGCGTAGAGCGCCTTACCTTGACGGACAATCTGGTCGAGCGCACCCATCGTTTCCTCAATGGGCGTTTCGGGATCGGGACGGTGTGAGTAAAAGATATCGACATAGTCGAGACCGAGGCGCTCGAGGCTCTGGTCGAGGCTTGCCACGAGGAACTTCCGCGATCCCCAATCGCCGTACGGGCCCGGCCACATGAGGTAGCCTGCCTTGGAAGAAACGATTAACTCGTCGCGGTATCCCGAAAGGTCGGTTTTCAGTATCCTGCCGAATGTTTCCTCTGCGGAGCCGGGCGGCGGTCCGTAGTTGTTTGCGAGATCGAAATGGGTAATCCCCAGATCGAACGCACGGGTCACCATGGCACGGCTGGTCTCAAACCGGTCGACTTCCCCGAAGTTGTGCCACAGGCCGAGTGAAACCGCGGGAAGCATGAGACCGCTCCTGCCGCAGCGATTATACTTCATGGTATCATAACGGTTTTCTGCTGGTTGGTAAACCTGGGACATCATGCCCTCCATAACATATCGTTGAACGGCAACGCTCGCTTCCGTCCAGGTCTGTTCTCCTACTATTGGTTTCTTATATTGTCGTTCATCCGGTATGTGACTATGTAATCAGCCGGGTTCGGACCGATGACATCGATCCCGGCAAGGTCGGATTTCCCCAACCCTCCCTGCGCACAGTATGAGAGATAGAGAATGTCGCCGAAGTCGATGTCCATCAGGTAAGTTCCGAGTCTGTCCACCGCAACCCAGTCGGTTCCCGCGAGCGCAACACCGTGTTCGACCGGTGTGCCGAGCGTGGGACCGTTACCCTCCATGCCCACGAAACCGTCAAGTATCGAGAGATCGACATGGACTTTCTGGGCGATAAGGAACATGTTGAAATTGAGATTTTCATGCCCGCCGGAGTGCATGAGTGCCTTTTCATTCCTTCCGCTGGCGCTCTTCTGACGGTAATGGCTGACCGGTGATCCCATGATAATATTCTTGACACCGAGGGTGGCGGTTACTCCCCGCCCGTGAGTTTTGAATCGGGTGAGTGAAATGACATAGTTGTCCGGATTGAGAAAGGTTTCGATGATGTTCACCGGGGAGGGATGACCGTAATCGTCGAGTATCCACTGGGCTTTCGTCGGCAGGTCATTCAGGTCGACCAGCTTGACATTATACTCTTTTGGCAGCGATAAATAGCCGTGAAGTTCGAAATGCTTCCACGTTCCCATCGGGCCGGGATAAATTCTCCCCGTCGAATCGCCGACAATAATCGTCTTTTTGTAGAGAGGTTTCAGAAAATCCAGCAGTCCGCGAATCGCATCAACCGGGGTCGCCGAAAGCAAATCGGGGCCGACCAGGTTGGGCTTGATCACGATCTGTTTCCCGCGAATACCTCGTACCACTTCATCTTTCAGGGGGAGGAGTGCTTGGTAGATATTTTCACGGCGATCCGTGCCGGCGACGAACGAAACTGTGCTCTTACCGGGATCCACGGGTGCAGCATATGGCATTGGAGGAGTTTTGAGTGACCCACATGCCGCGCCCGCAGTTCCCAGCATTGTCTTAAGGATGAAGTCCCGCCTGCTCCTGTTCCTGTCGAGAAACTCGTCGAAATTCTCCGCTAAATCTTCCCTCGTCATGACTTCAATCCCCCGCTATCTCAGCTTATCATGTTCTTCCGCTCGCCAAGCTTCGCCATCGCACGTCAATCCCTGATTGTACCCAGCCATAACACCACGATGACTGAATCTTTCCCGGGCAGGTTCATGCCTGCACCATCATTCATGAAGAAGAAATGTACGACAGGTTCTGTGGTGTTTTCAGGAGATAGGCGCTCTCACGGATTCACTCCCGGCCGATGATCAATCCTTCCTGCCAGACATAGTGTGTCTCAATATTATCGTGCATCTTATAGGGTATGATGTACGGCCTGAAGTCGGGTCCGATGATATTTATCTTGTCCAGATCGGCCTGCCCCTCCCCCGCCCAGGCGAGGTACAGGAGATAACCGACATTCTCAAAGTTTACACCCATGAGCTCGGTCGTAACCCGGTCGACCGCCAGCATATCAGGCCCGGCCAGCGCAAATCCATGATAGACCGGCGTACCCCAGGAGGCGCCGTTCCCCTCCATTCCCACAAGACCGTCGATAACGGAAAATTGCGGGCGCACCTTCTGAGCGAGCAGGAACATGTTGAAGTTGAGTCCCTTGTTGCCACCGCTGTGCATGAGGCTTTTCTGCCCGCGGACAAGCCGGGTTTTCTTCGTTAACACGTTGATGGGTGAACCCATCACAATGTTCTTGACCGAGAGGGTGACGAACGCACCGTTGTGCGTTTTCGGCCGTGTGAGCGAAATAATGTAGTAGTCGGGATCGAGAAACTTGTCGATAATCGCGATACTGAGCGGGTGGAAATTCTGGTCCATGATCCACATGGTCCCAACATCGTTGTAGTTGAGATCGACGAGTTCAACCTTGTACTCATCTTTCAGCGGCAGGTACTTATGATTAACCAGGCACTGGTACGTGCCGCCCGGCCTGCCGGTCGAGTCCCCCACGATGACCCGTTTCTTGTAGATCGGCGCGAGAAAATCGAGCACGCCGCGAACCGCGTCCGGATGGGTTGCCGCCAGGTGTGTCTTGGGATCCACCAGGTTGGTCTTGATGATGACCTTCTTGTCCCTGATGCCCTCTTCAATCTGATCTTTAAAGGGAAGGAGCGCCTGGTATACATTTTCCCGGCGATCTGAGCCAAGAACAAAGGAAACATCGGTCTTCCCCGGATCGACTGCGGTCGCACCTGCTTTCCGGAAGGATCGGAGGCTCCCGTATGCCAGTCCCGCCGCTCCGAGCGCTACTTTTTGAATGAAACTCCGCCGGTCACGGCTCGATTCAATAAAATTGTCTGAAAACGCTTGCTGTCTCATTGACGCCTCTAATTTTTCCATTCTAGGTGCTGTTCGTAATTATCGTGCATGCGGTAGGTATATATGTACTTCGATAAATCGGGACCCTTGATTTCAATCTTCGAAAGATCTCCCTGCCCTATGCCGGCTTGTGCGCAGTAGGTCAGGTATCCGCAATCGCCGGGATCAACGCCCATAAGCTGGCAGGCTACATGATCGACCGCAATAAAGTCAGTACCCGCAAGCGCGATACCGTGATTGACCACCGTTCCGTTGTTGGGGCCGTTGCCTTCCATACCCTCGAGCCCATCGATGACCGCGAGTTGGGGTCGGATCCTCTGGGCAAGGAGAAAGACATTATAGTTGAGCTTCCTGATGCCGGCACTGTGCATCCTACCCTTGTCGTGACGGTAGGCGTCGACCTTCGGTGCGCCGAAAAGAATATTTTTTCCCGTCAGCGTAACGACTAGGCAGTTATGAGCTTTTGGACGGCAGATCGAGATAATATAGTTGTTTGGATCGAGATAGCAATCAATGATGCGAATATCCAGGGGGTGTCCTTCGCTGCTCAGCACCCACACGTTCGTCGAAGGCTCCGCGTTGAGATCGACCAGACCGACATGGTATTCGTCGAGAAGCGGGAAATAGTTATACAGGTGAAAATGCTTGATCGTTCCCGGCATATCGGCGTATCGACGCCCGGTAGACTCGGCAATCAGTACCTTCTCGTCGTAGAGGGGTTTCAGAAAATCCAGCACGCCGCGGATGGCATCCGGGTGGGTAACCGCGGTTATGGTCTCGTTTCCGACCAGGTTGGGCTTTATGATAACCTGCTTGCCCCTGATCCCCTTCTTGATCTCGTTCTTGAAAGGCTTGAGCGCTTCATACACCATTTCACGGCGATCGGTGCCGGTAACAAAAGATACCTCGGCCTGACCGGCATCTCCGAGTGCTGCCTCAGGGTGTCCGCCCGACATGAGCGAGCCGAATGTCATTCCCGCAGTACCGAGGGCAAGCCTCTGTATAAAGCTCCTCCGGTTATGCGGAATATGCAACCGGTCGGAAAGAGTATCGAGAATAATTTTTTCGTCCATGATGTTTCGCCTGCTCCATCTCTCTATACACTGCGTTCACAGATATGGTTTGTTCATCGATCTCACTATGCTTTATACCGAATAACGCTGTTATAGTTCCCGGCACACTTGGTATGCAAGTAGCAGGCACACTTCCCAGTGTCGGACGTGACACCTCATTCAAACGCATAATAAGGTATATGCAGCAGTGGATTCGAGGATATTAACAACACAGTTAGTAATATAAGTAATGTTCCAATATATTTCAACTTATTATCATTTTCGCAAGAAAACTCACGCGGGAGAAAGCATGCATCATAATTGATACCATCCGATCAAACAACGATCACACCGTATCTCCTGATGAACGCTGCACACCTTGTATACCTGAACCGCGAAAGTGACGTACTCTTTTGCATGATACGACAGCCAGGCCGCCGGGCTTTTCTCCCGGTCGCTTACGGGTACCTGTTATTGATTGGCCCGGGTAAAAACACGACCGTGAGTTCGATAGAGTGTTCGGAAAAAAGTTTCCTCTTGGTTCGTTTCCGGTTGCATTATTCTCAATAATGGATTATGTATATATGATATACGATAAGATACTGCAATTTCATATTTCCAAACATCAAACAAGGAGGGTATTCTCATGGCTGGTGTGATCCCACGCAAAAAAATGATCATCGCGATTCCGGTCGTCCTGGTACTCATGCTGATGCTGATCCCCGGCTGTGCACGGGAACCGGAATGGAAGGCGACCAACGACAGGGTCATCGCAGAGCAGAATGTCACCCTGCGTGAGCGCACCGATCTGATCGAGACCAATGTCAAACCCAGTCTCGCACCGGGACAAATCACGAGCAAGAATGCTCTTCCCTCTGTCGAACTCGCGCCCGGAGTCTCAGCGAAAATGTACTGGGGTAAGGGCGTCCTCGTGAGTTGGGTGGTTTTGGGCCCGAATAAGGAAATCCCCCGGGAAACGCTTGAGAGTGAGCGGCTCATGGTAGTCTGGAGCGGTTCGGTCCAACAATTGGTCAACGGTTCGTTTGTAACCATGAAGAACTTCGTCAAGAAAACGAACTGGACTGCCACGCCTCAGAGGGATTTCGTGTACCTCACGAAGGGCACGGAAAATGCAGTCAAAGCCGGACGGGATGGCGCCGAGATTCTCGAAATATACTGGCCGGTCCGCTCGGATTATGTAAAAAAAGCGGGCGGAAAGATTCCGGGAAATCCTCAGGTGGGCAGCTACGGCGCTTCGCCCTCGATTCCCGCAAATAAGGTGATGAATTTCTACGATGTGCAGTACACCGACGTTTCCCAGGCGACAGCGAATTCACGGCTTATCAACGGCGAGGGATTCCAGTGCAGCTTCTTGACTGTCGATCCCGGCAGGGTCTCCGGTTACCATAACCATCCGGAAGAACAGCTCATGATCGTTCTGCGCAACAAGAATGAAGAGACGGTGATGGACCAGACCACCACCATGAATGAAGGCAATATCTGCTATCTCCCGTCCAACATGGTGCACCGCGGCGAATACGACACCAAGGGCTGTGAAATTCTCGATGTTTTCTGGCCCCCCCGCCCCGATTTCATGCAGAAGCAGAAAGACCAACTCGCGAAATTCAACGATATCATCCCGCAGGATGCCACGGTTGAACTCGTGCATGACGGCGAGGAAAACGAACCACTCCTCAACTTCACCGAAGGTCCCGCCTGGATGGATGGCAAGCTTTTCTTCTCGAATATGTGGTTTGCCGCTGACTGGAGCGCGGGCAGTCCCAAGAGAAGCAACCTCATCTGTATGGACAAGGACGGTTCGCTCAAGATCATCGTTAAGAACAGGCAAACCAATGGTATCATGCCGCTCGGTAACGGCAATCTCGCCGTATGTGACATGTTTGGCCACCAACTGGTCGAAATGCGTCCCGACGGGAAAATTCTGAAAACACTTGCGAACAAGTACAACGGTATCCCTATGGACGGCCCGAACGACCTCGTGATCGATGCCAAGGGCGGCATCTACATTTCCGATCCGCAGTTCACTCCGGGCCTCGAAAAGACACAGCCCGGCAAACAGGTTTACTACCGCAAACCAAACGGCGAGGTTATCCTTATCATCGAGGCGGGCGAAATGGGACAGCCGAACGGTATCCTGTTAAGTCCCGATGGCAAAACCTGCTACATCGCAAATACGCGCAATATGCCCTACGGGAACTATGTGTTAGCCGCCGACGTGAATGATGACGGCACCTTGTCGAACAAGCGCAAGTTTGCCAAGCTCTTTATAACCCCGGCAGCCAGACAGGCTGAGGCGGTGACGTCCGGGGCGGACGGCATGACTATCGATACCGAGGGAAACATCTATGTTGCATCGAACGAAGGGCTCCAGATTATCGATCCCACAGGTGCGTTTATAGGTATCGTTCATTTCCCGATACGCCCGGTGAGCGCTATTTTCGGTGGTGAAGACATGCAGACGATCTACTGCACCTGCGCTAACCATATCTACAAGATCAGAACGAACAAGAAGGGTCTCGAATACCCGCTCAAGTAACGCACCTCTTATTAGGCTGCACGCATGAACTTATTCCTCCGGGAGTACACAATAGCACTCCCGGAGGATTCTTGCTCCCTACCATTGAAGCTATTCAGGAGACATGGCACATGAAGTTGGATATAAAAGGTATCATCACACCCGTCGTAACCGTCTTCGATAACAATGAAGAAATCGATGAAAACGGCTTTCGGGTCATCATCGAGCACCTCATCGATCACGGTTCGTATGGGATTTTCATTGCCGGCGGTCAGGGCGAAGGCTATGCCCTTACCAACGACGAGAAGCTCCGTCTGCTCGACATCGGCCTCGATACGGTAAACGGTCGTGTGCCGGTTCTCATGGGAACGGGTGCGCCGACAACCCGCGCCGCAATCGCCATGACCAAGCGGGCAAAAGAAGCGGGAGCGGATGCCGCGACGATTATAACGCCGTTCTATATTTCGCCGAACCAGGACGAACTGTACCGCCACTACTGCGATATACTGGATGCGGTCGATCTGCCGGTACTCATCTACAATAATCCCTGGCGGGCGCACCTCAACATCCTGCCGGAGACGGTGGGAAGGATCTGCGAGCATTCACCGAATATGATCGGGATCAAGGACTCGAGCGGCGACCTCGGCATGACCCTCGGGTACAAGCGTCTCACCCCGGACTATTTCAGGGTATTCGTCGGTCGTGACCAGATCATCTATTCTGCCCTCGCTTCAGGTCTGGACGGCGGTGTTGCGGCAACATCGAACGCTGCCATTGACGTGGTGCTCGGCATCTATAATAACTTCGTTGCGGGCGATCTCGAAGCCGCCT
>CAYWBT010000157.1:0-8042 GCA_964456585.1 uncultured bacterium | reverse complement strand
GGCAGTACGATCACACTGCCGGGGGGCGAGTATGCGTTTGTGCTCCGGGATGATTATCTGGAGCTGACCAGGGAGAGCTATGTCGGGCAGGTCGAACTCGTCGACACCGCAGGCCGTCCGCTCGCGTGGGTACATATATTCCGGGACCTCACCGGAAAGGGACGGACGAGTTTTCAGGGAGCGACCGACAAGCACGGCAGGCTCACCATGCGATGGAAGGGAAAGGAAACCCAGAAAATCAGCATCATGCGGGGAAAAGAAACTATTCGCAGGACGATCAAACCCGGCGTTCAGAAGATCGTCATGGAATAATCATTTTCGGCATTAGGATCACGAATAGGTTACCACATGCTTTTCGGGATCCCAACCCATCCCTTTGAAATAGGCATTGTAGAGCCCGGGCTGGTCGAAGCCGTCCCAGACCACCTGGTGAGTTCCCGGTTCGAGTTCACCATCCGCGAGGAGTTCACCGATCTTTCTGCCGTTACGGTCGAGGATATCCACATACACGTGCCGCTGTCCGGAGATGGCACCTCCGGCACCGAAACCGGATTTCGAGCGTGAAGGCTCAAATTTCCCGGTACGCCGTCCCGCCTTCCATGCCGCGTAATCGAAGGGCTCATTGCAGAGGTGGTAGGTCGGCTCGTCCTGACCGGCGTAATCCCGCTGAAGATAGAGCGTCTTGAGCGGCGTGCGGGGGAGATTCTCCAGACTGGTCAGGGTTGCCTCACCGTCCTTCCAGAAATAAACCGGTATATCGTTCGGATCGAGAACGTCGGAAAATCCGCGTTCGACACCGATGTGGAACAACCCGAAGTTTCCCGGCTCGTGCCCCGCCATCCAGTGCGTGATGATGTCCACGCGGAACGGATCGAGTCCGAAGATGATGACATTGGACATGAAATCCCTGCTCGTATACCCGTTGGCACTTTTTTCATGGGGTCCCGCACCGAATCCGTTGCCGTCCATGCCGTAGATGCCTTCGACGATATGGAGTCCCTGCGGGGAAACACTGAGAGAATCGAGCATGCGCTGCACCCACTGCTCCTGCCAGATACCGCCACGGTAACCGCCATTGCCGTCCGCGGGTTTGTCCCAGCGGGGGATGCCCGCTCGAACGTGCTCCTCGTGAAGCCGCACAATATCATTTTCAAAGTTTTTCCTCAGAAAACGACCATACGAACTGCCGAAACTGTTGCGGACCTGATCGTAGGGCGTACAGAACCTCCTGAACATACCGGGACAGAGTCCCTGCAGATTCTTGATCGCCGCGGTGATCCCCATGGAGTGGGCCTTGAATTTGGCGAGGTTGACAAGGAATGTGCCCGGTCTGCCGTAGGGGGAACTATGGCCAAAGGTATCGAACACGACACTGTCGGGTACCTTGCGGTAGATCACAGCTCCCTTTGGGAGTTTCCAATAGTCGTCGTTGTAGTCGTTGACATCGACACCGTATAGTTCCCCCATCATCCTGAGGTTGACCTTCTTGAATACCCTGTCAAGGTCTTGAGAAGAATTTGCATAGAATTTCCACAGCCCTGCGGACTGCATACCCTGAATCCATCCCTCGATGAAGTTCGGGTCGGTATTCTCGGGCATGAGGTCGTCAACCGTCTGAATTCCATGCCAGTTGTGCTTGATGGTGACAAGCGTTGAATCGGGGAATCCGCCGGATTCGGTCGGTACGATGAGTTGATTCGCCAGTTTGGCTCCTTCTCCATTGATGGCGCCTTCATCTTTCTTCGACTTGACCGCGGTTCGTACCACGAACACCGCACCAGGGTGTGCCTTCACGAAGGGATGGATGTCGAATCCCGGCCGCGTGGCTCGCCCCATGTTCCGAAGGGGAGTCGCACATCCCTGCCCGATCAAACCGGATAAACCGACTGCCGATGATTTCCTGATAAACTCTCGTCGCTTCATATACCCTCTATCCTTTCATCATGTTGTACGGCATTAAGTAAATCCGTTTCTCAGGGGATGCGTAACAATCGCCGGTACCATGTCGATTTAAACCGCCACCTACGATGCCTGGAGCACCAAGCCACCCGAGGTTCTATACCCATTAATACGCAGCCGGTAGGAATAGGTTCCCGGTGCGCGGTTCCGGGTATTCCACCGTGCCATATGCGCGCCGCTCACCCGGTAGTCATCGACCAGAACGTCAACAAGGTCTCCCCTGCTGTCACGCACCTCGAGCCGGACGAAGCCGCTCATGGGAAGCCGGTACTCGATCGAGGCATGGGGGTTCTCCGGGGTAACGAAGCTCTGGCAGAGAACGAAAACGTCCGGCTTTGTGGGCCGCTCCGGTCTATCGATACCCGTAATTGTCCGGTAATCGAACGGCTCGTCGACGAGGTGATACTTCGGCTCGATACCGCCGTTGTAGTCACGCTGGAGATAGTAGGTGAGAAGCGGCGTCCGCGAAAAGGATTCGAGCGGTTGCAGCACTGCCTCCCCATTGTTCCAGATGTATACCGGGATGTTTCGGGGATTGAGAACGTTCGAAAGTCCGCGCTCGACCGCAAGATGAAAGTAACCAAAATTCCCCGGCTCGTGCCCGCCGAGCCAGTGGCCGACTATGTCAACGCTAAATATGTTTTTTCCGAATATCACCATATTGCTCATATAATCCTTCGCCACATCCACCGTACTCGTTCCGGATTTCCCGTGAACATCCGCGATATCGAAGGGGTGCGGCCCCGCATAACCGCAGTCGCCGTCGCGGCCGTAGATTGCCTCGATGACGTTGAATCCCATCGGTGTCACCGAATGATAATCGAGGGTGCGCTGCGACCACGCTTCCTGCCAGATACCGCCCCGGGCGCCGGGCCTGTTCCAGCGAGGGATACCGCCGAGATGGTGACGGTGGTTTGTACGGATGAACTCTATGGCGTTTGCATGGCGGCACGTCGACGGTATGTTCATATCGCTGTCGGCAGGGCTGCAGAACCTTACGAATGGGGGCACGATTGTCCCCTGGGTGTTTTTGCTACAGAGCGTCATTCCCATGCCGTGCGTCTTGAACTTGGAGATGTTGAGCAACCAGGTGTCGGGTTCGTTGATCGGTGCAAGAATGGGGATTTTAGTGAAGAATTTACCGTCAGTGACCTCCCACCAGTTGAAATCCCGGCCGGATTCCATGTCCCTGGCCACATTTCCTGATCCAGTTCGGAAATCGACCCCGACCCGCTCAAACGAATCGAGTATCCCGTACTGGCGGAAGGTATCGCCGCGCGGATTCTCGCAAACGTGGATATTCCGACCTGGAATCCCCAGCTCTTTCATTCCCTCGAAGACACCTTCCGAGAACCACGGATCGGTCACCGTTCCGATGACATCCTCGAGCGGACTTTCTTCTTTGACCGGGACTGTTTTCAGGTTCAGCTTGACCGGAATGGATGCGGTCAGCGGGATACCGTGCTCGTCCCCGGGGAGAAAAACGCTCCGTGCAAAAGCAAGACCGGCATCCATTTTCGCCTGCGAATTCAGTTTGTGGTCAACGCGGGTGGGCATGATGAACACGGCTTCCGGATGATTGTCAACAAACGGATGAACCGTAAAGCACCCCGAAGACTGCCGTCGCGATGCGAGAGCTCCGACGGTGCCCTGCAATCCGGCAGTACCGAGTGCGGCTGTTTTCAGGAAATTTCTTCGTGTTGACATGAATCAAATCCTCAAGTTCTGCACATCATGTTTTTGGTGAGAATTCCTCACCTACAAAATAACGCTCAATCCGGAATCGATCAACAGGAATATCCCGGCTTCTCTCAATATGTCGATTCCAAAGAGACGGCGTCAGTCAGAAAACCATACGATACTTTACGTACCCGGCTTTGTAAGAACCACCCCACTGCTCTCATTCCGAAAAAGTGAAACACATACTTTCGTGTCTTCTCAGGGAACGACGGGAGGGCGAGATAGTTTCAAGTCACCAGCCGCGAGCCTCGTAGTAGGGTGAAATGGCATTGTTATATTCCCCGCCGTTCTTCATGAAGTACCCCTTCCAGAAGTAAGGGAATTCACCCCGGTGAGCCATCTCGTCAACCCACTGTGCAACAAGGAGCCAGAGGACCAGATCACCGATCACTCCGGTCGTGGGACACACCTTCCGCTCGCGACCCTTGATTGGGACGACTCCCCAGCACTCGGGCGAATAGGTGTTGAAGGCGACATCAACTTCCTTGAAGAGCCTGAGGCCTGACGCGTCCCCATCCTCGGAGAACGGGGTGATCGCAACAACATAAGCGCCTTTTCTTCGGCATTCACGGGCGACTGCAAGTTCCTCCGGGTTGTTCGAGGTATACGCGCCGATGAGAACAATATCGCCTTTTTTTACCTGGCCGCCCTCGTACATGCGGGTAATCCTCGGGCCATTCGCCACACCGACCGCATCGGAAGGCAGCGCATGGTTGGCACCGTAACACCACAATCGTGCGCCCCGAACAACAAGATCGGCCAGCTCTTTTCCGATCGCGGCAAACTTGGGTAAATCCTTACCGACCATCTCCGCCCGCTCAATGCACGTATTGATGTAGTATTCAGCCCAACCGATATCCGCAGTCTTACCCTTGTTCGCCTTGAGCCCGGCAAACTCGGCCGCACACATCCAGTAGATCGCCGCATTCGACATCCCGCCGCTCGGAAGCACCGCGAAATCGATCTGCGGAGGATGAACGAGGCCGTTATCCCAGGGTATCTGGCTGTCGATCAATTCGCTTACCGTATCCTCGATGAGGAGAATCTTCCCCTCGTACTCGATCTGGTAACCCTCTCCCGGCGGTGTCTTGGAAAAGGGATAATAATTCACGGTTACTCCAAGAACACGTATCCCCCGTTCCATCGCTTCGATATTGCCGAGATTTATCGTGTTGGTGAGGATCATGTCGTTCGGTTTGAGACCGGCGTAGACCTCCTCTTTCGCGTTACGCTCAAGAAAGGCGAAAACTCCCGGCTGGCCGATCCTGTCGAGCGCCGTCTCTGTTGTGGGAAAATGACCGGCCGTGATCTGCGAGTATATTGTTGCGCCTTTCCGCGAACGCTCGTAGGCTGTTTGCATTTCAAGCTTGATACGTTCGAGCTGGGTATCGCGAATACCGGTCAGAATGTTTGCCGCACCATCGTAATACTCCTGCCAGAAAGAAAATCCCCGAGATTGAGACGCCTGTGCTTTCCCGGCGGACAAGGCGGGAGAGAGAAGAGCGCCAACTCCTCCCGCAAGGGAACTGGCAAGAAATCTGCGGCGGCTGGTAGAATGAAACATCATCGTTCCTTTCTGAATCGGTTATCGGATTCACTGGATATTTCATCGTGGAGACATGTCTTAGGCCGGACTGACGATCCGGAATCCCGTGTAGTAATTCCCTCCCGGGAAACTGTCGTCACCACCCGTCCAAAAGCTGCTGCGGAGGGCAGACCGGCAGTCGCAAGCCTCACTGTTCCAGCTCCCACCGCGGGTAACCCGGTAATCGAAATCAAACTCGGTGTTCGGGTTGACAACATCCTCCGACGTATATTCGACATGGGTGTAACTTCCCAAGTGACCGTCATAGCAGAACTCTAACACGTTCCCATGCATGTCGTACAGCCCCCAGCTGTTCGCTTCTTTCTCAGCGACCGGATGGAGAGTACCGTTGCTGTTGCCGATGTACCAGCCGACCCGGCCGAGATCACGCTCGGTATTTCCTGAGTAGTACAGTGACGTGGTTTTGGCACGGCAGGCGTATTCCCACTCTGCCTCAGTCGGAAGCCTGAAACTGTTCTTGGAGAAATCACACTTCCCGGTTTTCTCATCCCAACAGGGATCGAGCCCTTGGGAAACGCTCAGCGCATTACAGAATTTCAGCGCGAAGTTCGCCCCGATGTTTGTGACCGGAAGATTTTTGCCCTTAATAATCGAGGGATTTTTACCGATCACCTCTTCATACAGTTCCTGCGTAATCACCGTGGCGCCAATCCTGAACGAGCTCAGTGTCACCCGGTGAACCGGCTGTTCCTCCGGATAGTAGACGTTGACTTTTTTGGAGAGCGCCGGGGTATTCCGGTAGTCATGTCCCATCATGAAACTTCCTTCTGGGAGTGTAACCATGGATTGAATATACTCTTTTATTTGCATTGTCTTCTTCCTCGCTTCGTCTCAATGGATAAAGGGTATGTTTGTTCCTGCGATTATGAGAATTCAGGAATATCTTTCCTTAACGCCCAATGGGAGGCGCGCCAGAACATCTGCCGGTAGAGCGAATGCCGCCAAGACGTGTAGGTATGTCCCGCTACAAGGCCGACAATTCGTCCCTTGCCCTGCTCGATGCACCAGCCAGCGACATCGTGACGGTGGTCTGAGTGTCCGGTGGAATCGAAGAGCCGCACCGCTTTCTTATCGACCAACTGAACGCCGAAATTCTCGTCGAGCGCGACATCAAATTCCTCGATCCCGCGTGTTATGGGGTGATCTTGATTGATATTATGTATATGAACTGTCTGTACCGGGCCGTGCATCATCGGTACGATACCCAGCATGTTAATCAGGTCGACGTTGCCTCCGTTTGCAACCGTACAGTGACACGAGATGAAGCCCATGCCCCTGTTCACGACGTTATCGATGACAACCTTTTCCATTTCGGGCGTCAGGAACGATTCGCCGGGACGGTTCCCCTCGATGATGGGTCCGGGAAGCCATCCTTCGCCACCGCCGCCACCCCATCGGGTCGCAAAGAAGAGATCGGTGTCTCTGAGCAATTCGGGAGTAACATGGGTTGCATCCCTCGTAAACAGGAGTCTCCAACCCGTTCTGTTGAGAATCCCGCGAATCGATAATTCCTGGGTAAACCCGCTGTGAAGCGAGTCACCGCCAAGGTACACCACCTGAATCTGCCCCTTCTTTTTGGGCTTGATATCCTTGGGTAAAGCTGCCTGCGACTGGGTAACAGTGACCGCAGCCGATGCCAGCGAGGCGATACCAGCTGTCATTACCCGGCGTCGCGTTGTTTTTTTTCGCAAAAACATTAAAACCTCCCCTGAACAAACAGTGTCATACTTGGTTAAAGGGGCTTGAGAAAAAAACCTGTATATACCCCTCTTGTATGTTATTGTATCACTATGTCACAGTACCCCTCATTTTCATATCAACCTTGCGTTCCATCCGCATGATCGAAAAGCAGCATGAAGGGAGTGTCATCCATTCTCTCGTAAGCCGACGAGAACGAGCTGTAAGGCAACCGCCGGCAACAAGCAAAAGACGGTCTTCCCAAGTAATGCGCCGACATAGGCGCCGGCATTCCCCATCTTATTTTCCTGATGAACAACAAGATTAAAGTATAGGATGATTCATGGTTCGATGCAATATTTTTTATCCCTTGTCACCGTGCTTTCAAAACATACTGTTCACCCGGTTTGGTATCGAATTCTATGACCGATTCGTTGATCCGCCGCATCGCTACTTTCCGGCCATCGATACGAACCTGCACCGGCACCCGTGCCCTGACCGCGCAGGGGCCTCCGAGTGATGAGGTGATGACCGCTTCCCTGAGGCGGCCGTCCCGCCAGGTCTGGTCGACCTCGAATCCTCCGCGGGCTCTCAAACCGGCAACGCGACCTTCCGGCCAGGCCGATGGCAGCGCAGGCAGCAGGCTGATCTCGTACCGCGCCTTGGCGCCGGAACAGTGCGCATGGCTCTGCAGCAACATCTCCGCGATGCCAGCGGTGAGACCGAAATTACCGTCAATCTGAAATATCCTGTGATCGGTGTTGATGAGATTCGGCAGCAACAGGTTATCCGTCATGAGCCTGATCTGACTGTTGGCTTCGTCGCCCTCTTCGAGGCGGGCCCAGACATTGATCGCCCAGGCGCGGCTCCAGCCGACATTATCCTGGAGGCCGTGCGCCACACGCCGCTCTATGGTCCGGTGGGCTGCCGCCGCGAGTTCCGGCTCGCCGTGCAGTGTTATCTGGTCGCCGGGGTGGAATCCATACAGGAGCGAAAGGTGACGGTGCCCGGGATCGGCTTCCTCGTAGTCCTCGATCCATTCCTGGAGCCGGCCGTCCCG
>CAYWBT010000156.1:0-8044 GCA_964456585.1 uncultured bacterium | reverse complement strand
CTATTTCTCCGCTGCTCTCGATACCGTCGATGCCGCCGGGAACCCATTCGGTAAAGAATCGGTAGTGATCCGGCAGCCAAGCCTGAGCAGAAGTTTTTGCAACCTCCGCGACCTTTTTGAGGAGCCAGTTTTCTTCGTCTGTCATCGACGGGTTATAGTATGCATCGATATTTTCGTACACGTGGGAAGGATAGTACATGCCGGTGAACGTCGTATCGGGCACGCCGGAGTTGATGACCCAGCGAAGCGCCGCCTGGACGAAGTTTACATCGTCGTCTTCCTTAAGCTGTTCCGCCACCTGGGTGAGCGGGTGGACAAGGTCGTCACCGGCAAACGGCTTCATGGAGATTACACCGATACCACGATCCCGCAAAAGCTTGGGAATGGTATCGTATTTCGCATCGACCATGTGACCGTCCCACGCTATGTTCATGAAGAAATTAAACGGGAACACGACGTAATCGATCGGATACGTGTCGATCAGGGGAAACAGATCACGGTAATAGTGGATCGGGACACCGACCGCTCGAATCTTTCCCTGTTCCTTCCACTTGAAGAGCTGTTCCCACTGCCACCAGCCCTTGTTTTCCGGCTTGTAAATGTGAATGCGCACCATATCGATGTGATCCTTGCCGAAGAGCCGAAGATCGCGCTCGAGTTCCTGTTCGAGCGTACGACCGTCATAAGGAGAGATCGCGATCGATATGTTCACATCGTTAATGACCGGCGCAAGGTGACGCCCCGTCGGCTCGTACTGGTAGACCTCGTGCTCACGGTCATAGACATCGAAGGTGTTCACACCCAGCTCGTGGGCATCCCGCAGCATACGCTCTCGCTCCTTATAGTAGGGCCTGAGGTAGGGCCGCATGTGCGAACCAAAGGTGAATTTCGACACCTTGATTCCGGTCGTGCCGAGTTCGGTTATGGGTATCGTGCCGCCTTTCGGCTTCGGGTAGTTATCGCCGAAAGAAAAGGGAACACCCTCCGGCCCGACCCTGATACTTTTCCTGCCAAGCGCTGAACAGCCGGAAATGCCCGCTCCCAGCGTGCCGAGTACTCCGCCTGCGAGAAAATCACGCCTTTTCATCCTTAATCTCCTATACGAGAGCGCTACGGTCGGTGGTATATATACTGTTCATTCCTTCAACAACCATCCGGTGAACGCAACTCCGTTTTTCTGTTTGTTGTATGTTGTGTGTATAAAAAAACTTCCTTCTTGATTCAGTTACGTCACATTGAGAAGATCGGAATCATCCCAGGAATCGGGTGCCCAGTCCTCGAGGAACTGATAATGTTCCGGCAGGATGTTTTTCGCCAGGACCTTCGCCTTCCTCCGAATCTTCTTCAGAATCTTGCGTTCTTCGTCGGACATTTCCGGATGGTAGAAGGCATCGACATTTTCGTACACGTGGTAGGGATTGTACATGCCGTTCAGAGTGACATCCGGCTTGACATCGGAATTGATGATGTACCGCAGGCACGCCTTGGCGACACTGATCTCGCCGGTCTCGTCAAGCTGCTCACCGAGACGCTTGAACGGGATGGCAAGCCAGTCACTTGCAAGCGGTTTCATGGTAACCACGCCGATCCCTTTACTGCGCAATTCCGCGACAACAGTATGCATCTTGTCGTCCGGTACCTGGGAACCCCAGAGCCAGTTGTGGTAAAAATTAAAGGGGAAAATAACATAGTCGAGCGGCAGTTCGGCAAGGGGCTCGACGAGATCTTCACGCCGGTGTACCGGTACGCCGACCGCGCGGATAAGGCCCTTTTCCTTGAGCTTGAAGATTGTTTCCCATTCGCTCCAGTTCTTGTCCGCCTGGTGGTAGTTATGCAGACGCACCATGTCAAGATAATCCCTGCCGAACATCCGCAGGTCGCGCTCCAATTCCTTCTCAATGTCGCGTCCCTCATACGGCGACATGGTGATGGATATGACCACGTCGTTGATCACCGGCGCAAGGTAACGGCCCATGGGTTCGTACTGGTAGCTCCGGCCCTCGATATCGTAGACATCGAACAACCTGATCCCGAGATCGTAGGCTTCGCGTATCATCCACTCCCGCTCTTTTTCATGCTCCCGTACTTCCCGGGTTATGTGCGAGCCAAAGCCGAACTTCGACACCTTGATCCCTGTCGTACCGAGTTCTCCCATCGGCATGGTACCGGCCGGTTTGGGAACCTTCGTTTCAAAATCCATGGGAGTCTGGAGCTGCTTGACCTCGACTTTTCCGAGCCCCGAACATCCTGCAAGACCCATACCGAGAGCGCCGGTGGCACCCGTTGTCAGAAATTCACGCCGTTTCATACTGTATTCTCCTTATACGCGCCATAGAGGTACATTATTATTATTCAAACAGTATTTTCTTACGTACCGCGTCACCTGCCCGTACTTCTCCTGCTCCACGCGTTTTCAGGCATGCCCGAACAGATCGGTATCATCCCATGAATCGGGCACCCAGTCTTCCAGGAAACGGTAGTGCTCCGGCAAAAGTCTCTTGGCGACCACCCTCGCCGTATCCCTGATCTTTTTCAAGACCATCCGTTCGTTGTCGGACATCCGGGAATTGAAAAAGGCATCGACATTCTCATGGAGGTGGTACGGGTTGTACATGCCGCCGAGCGTGGCATCGACTTTGAGCCCTGAATTGATTACATACTTCAGGCAGGCTTTGGCAAAATTCACCTCGCCACTCGCATCGAACTGCGCAGCCAACCGCTTGAACGGCGTCACGAGCGCATCACCGGCAAAGGGCTTCATGGTAATCACCCCGATGCCCTTCTCACGGAGTTTCGGTATGACTGAATTGAACGTATCGCAATACTGGTCAGGTGCCATCCACGTCCAGTTGTGATAGAAGTTATAGGGAAATATCACAAAATCGATGGGAAGTTCTGCAATCGGCTCTGCAAGGTCGTTCCGGTTGTGAACGGGAACGCCGACAGCGCGAATATACCCCTTTTCTCTCAGCTTGAAGAGTTGTTCCCACCATTCCCACTTGTGGTTGAGCTGGAGCGCGAGAAGTTTCGGATCATCCGTGTTTTTCCAGGCGTGGATACGAACCATATCGATGTAATCCCTGCCGAAGAGACGGAGAACACGCACCAACTCCTGCTCGACAGTACGTCCATCGAACGGCCAGGAGGTGATCGAGATCACCACATCATTTTTCATCGGCTTGAGATAGCGCCCCATCGGCTCGTACTGAAAGGTCCGGCCCTCGTAATCATACACATCGAAAAAGTTGATGCCGAGATCGTACGCCTCCCTGATCATGGATTCACGAACCGTTTCGAATCGACGGATATCTTTCCTGATGTGCGAGCCAAACCCGAATTTCGATACCTTGATGCCGGTGCTGCCGATTTCGGCCATCGGCATGGTGCCCTTCGGTTTTGGAACTTTCTTGTCAAATTCAAACGGTGTATATTCCTGCTTAACCTCGATACCGCCGTTTTTCATCATCGAACAGCCGGAAACTCCCATGCCGAGAATCCCGGATGCTCCCGTTGTGATAAAAGTGCGCCGTCTCATGAATAGTGTCTCTCCCGATGTGTTCCGCCGGATCGTTCGTAATGGCAGCGTTCAGTGACGCAGCTATGCCATGCTTCTGAGATCCGAATCGTCCCAGGTATCCGGCGACCAATCCTCGAGGAATCGGTAGTGCGGCTGGAGGTAGTTTTTCGCAATTCGCTTTGCCTTTTTCCGCACATCCTTGAGGAGATTTTTTTCATCAGCGGATATTCCCGGATTATAGTATGCGTCAACATTTTGATAGACATGGTACGGATAATACATGCCGCCCAGAGTGGTATCGACCTTCAGGTTGGAATTGATCACATACCGGAGGCTCGCCTTCGCCATGTTTATTTCCCCGGTCTCATCGAGAGAGGCGGCAAGCTTCCTGAAGGGCGTTGCGAGGTTATCCCCCGAGAACGGCTTCATGGTGACCACGCCGATGCCCTTCTCTCGAAGTTTCGGAACGAGCGAAGCGTACGACCTGAATTTTCCCTGCTGGTTCTCGTAATTCAGCCACGTCCAGTTATGGTAGAAGTTGAAGGGGAAGATCACATAGTCGATCGGCAATTCCTTCAGAGGAACTTCAATATCCTCGAGGCTGTGAATGGGAATACCCACCGCACGAACCTTGCCCTGCTCCTTGAACTTGAACAGTTGCTCCCACCAGGGCCAGTGGGGATCCTTCTCCGAATAGACATGTATGCGAACCATGTCGATGTAATCGCGCTTGAAAAGCCTGAGGTCACGCTCCAGTTCCTCTTCGAGCGTCCGGCCATCGTAGGGTTGAATCGAAATCGATATCACAACATCGTTGATCATCGGGGCGAGATGACTACCCATCGGCCCATACTGGAAGCAGTTCTGCTCCTTGTCGTACACATCGAACAGCCGTACACCGAGATCGTACGCTTCCCGCACCATCCATTCGCGTTCTTTTTCAAAGGGTATAATATCTCCCCTCATGTGGGAGCCGAAACCGAACTTTGATACCTTTATGCCGGTTGTGCCGAGTTCGCCCATCGGCATGGTGCCGACCGGTTTGGTATCCTTCTTCTTGTCAAAGGCGTGGGGAGACAACTCCCGCTTAACCACAATACCACTGGAGCAACCGGCCATACCAACGCCAACCGCTCCCACGGCACTTTTCGCAATAAACTCACGACGTTTCATGTCTGTTTTCATTCCTTTCAGTGTTCCGTTCTTTATTTAATTTTTCATCTATAGTTACTATATTATTTCAAACACTATTCCGCCACGGTTCCCAGCATATTCCGGTGTGACCGTTACGGTTTGTTCCCTCTTTCTTTGACGCTTCTACCCGGAGTAAGTTTCACATAATAAATTATAAAACAACAAGTAACACGCTATATACTAACCATGTTACCGGATAATATCACCACCGGAGAAAGTATATAGAAACAGCACACAAAGAGACATTTCCTTCGGCTGTCATGCAATCACCCTCATCCGGGCATGGTGCCTGGACCGGCTGTACGAAGCGTCAACCCTTACACTGGCCGCTCTCCCATTTTTCGCGCGTACACATCGGGTCACTCCACCGGTGACCGATACGGTTGGCAATACCCTGTATATAATCATAGCCCGGCTTCCACATGTCTCTGCCGAAATGTTCGAGGGAGAACGTCTTCCAAGGCTCGAGCTGGGTGGATGCCCTGATGATTGCCTCGTGATCGAGAAGCCCGGTTCCCAGATAGGTCTCATCGATGTGCGAAACGAGTTGCTTGTTAGGATCGATCTTCACATCCTTAACATGCAACTCTCCGATCCGGTCGCCGAGTGTTGCTATGGCACACCGCATGAAACGACCGGACTCGTACACCCGCTCAGAGGTCATGTGGTTCACCGAATCAAAGGCAATCTGGACGTATGGTGAATCGACGCGATCGACATATTCCTTCATCCGCTCGATCGATCCCACGATCGTCCACTGCGTCGTCTCCGGGCAGATTGAGCAACGGTAGTCCTCGGCATAGCGCGCGAGTTCCTTCGTGTTTTCGATCAGTCGATCGAGCGCTTTCTGCGTGTGGTTGAGCGGATGGTGTATCCAGACGTCATCGGGATCCATGCTTCCGATCGAAATACGAATGTTCGTGCAGCCGAGTTTGCCGCCGATCTCGAGTGCCCTGATTAACTTGCGCTTGTATTCCCGCTCAACCTCCTTGTCAGGATGTATGGCGGCCATGCCAACGCCCATGGGCCCCATGACCAGCCCGACCTGTGCAAACACATCCTTCACGTGCTTGATGTCGTCGTCGGTCACTTCCCGACCGATCCCGACACCCGCGACACGGAAGCCGATATCATACACGTACTTGGCATCTTCGGGCTTTAAATTCCGGCTGACTCCCAGCCCGGAATCGTTCAAACATAGTCTCATATTCTCCCCCTGTTACGGAAAAAGAACAACATCTTGCACAGCGTTCCTTCGCTCACCCAAACCTGGTGCACGCGATACACCGCGGAAATCAACACACCCCCTTACCGGCACTGTCCGCTCTCCCACCGCTTCCGCGTGCATTTGGGATCGGTCCACTTGTGACCGATTCTGTCGGCTACTCCCTGAATATGGTTATAGGCCCGCTTAAACTGGCCGACCTTGTCGAGGTTCGGATCGCTGAAATGTTCAAGGGAAAAAGTCTTCCAGGGTTCGAGCTGGGTGGACGCCCGAATAATTGCCTCGTGTTCGAGCACTCCGGTTCCCATGGGAGCTTCGTCGATGTGGCTGACTAAAAGCTTGTTCGGATCGACCATGACATCCTTGACATGGAGAACACCGATCCTGTCACCGAGAGTCGCAACTGCACACCGCATGTATCGACCGTTTTCATAGACCCGGTCACAGGTCATGTGGTTCACCGGATCGAAGGCAATCTTTGCATAGGGAGAATCGAGCCGGTCAACATATTCCTTCATCCGTTCCACGCTCCCGACGATGGTCCACTGTGTCGTCTCGGGGGTAAGCATGACACCCGTGTCTTCCGCTACCGGCAGAACTTTTTTCGTACTCTCGACGAGGAGGTCGAGTGCATGCTGCGTATGATTTTCAGGATGATGAATCCAGATATTTTTCGGATCCATGCTCCCAACCGAGTACCTCAGGCCGGTGCAGCCGAGTTTGCCGGCGATTTTTAGTGCTTTTACCAGACGCGCCTGGTGATCTCGTTCGGTGGCCTTGTCAGGATGAAACGCTGCCGCCGAGATACCGTAGGGGCCGAATTCAAGCCCCGCCCGGGCAAACAGGTCTTTCACATGCTTGATGTCATCATCGGTGGCATCGAGATCGGGATGCATGCCGGCCAAGCGGAATCCGATACCGGAGATGGTCTTCACTGTCTCAAGTTTCATCTCACGATACGGCGCTCCGAGGTCGGCATCGTTCAAACAGAGTCGCATAGTTCGCATAACCTTTCTTGGTGCACGTTTTCTCATCCATAATCATGGCAGGAACCGTGGAAAGTGCGCTGCAGCGTAAAAAGATGGGTAGCATGAATTACGAATAAGTAACACAATAACAACTTATTAATGTGTAAAAATACACAATAGACGATGCTATCACAAGATATTTCTTGGCCGGAAATACGGTAAAATGGAAAAAAAATCCGCGCGGTTCGTCTGCCAGCGGAATATGGGGCATCCAGATTCAGCGTGACATCATAATCCCTGATGGGCACGCGATCGGTGCAGAGAAAATCGAGCCGCCTGAGCTTCTGAATCACGAGGGAGCAGGAAATATCATTTTTTCCCTACAACGGGGAAACATTTGTAGTAATTCTGCGAGAAGAGGAAAGATGGAGGATTGTATTTTGGTAATCACCTTATTTCTCAGTACCTTATATTTCTTCATATTTACTGTAGAGCACCATACCAACCGCGAGAAAGACAAGCGCAGAGGGTGGTACATACAGTAGTGAATAATTGGCACCATAATCAGGTAAACCAAATAATGGCCTTATCACCCGGCTCCACAACAGCACATACATCGCGATGCCGGTTAACAACGATGCGACGAACGTGACCGAACGCTGACGTTTCACCATGCTCATAACACCCCATGCGAAGCACACAACGCCCGACAGCATGACACTATATCGTACCATTCTAACGAAGAACAACTCCCAGAAATACTTCTGAGTCAGCAGGCGGAATAACTCATACCATGACGAATTCGGCGGAGAACCGGAGTTCATCCATTTTCCCGGATAGTAAATTATCTTATAGTGGTAGACCATCTGATTTGTCAAATTATAGGAGATTCCACTATAGAGAAGCATCGTAAAGGTAACACATATACCCGCTCCGATAATTGCCAGGAATTTCATCAACAGGATCGGGCTCCTCCGAACCGGCAGCGACAATATCTGATACCGTGAACCGAACCGCCATTCCCAATACAACAGGTAGACAAGCAGTAGTGGAAGCATGAACTCAACTGAATTAAAGAAATTATGAAAATAGTGTTCATATCGGAAAAAATCCAAATATTTTTCCGGATGTTCACCCTCA
>CAYWBT010000155.1:1796-8052 GCA_964456585.1 uncultured bacterium | reverse complement strand
GCTCTCTCCCAGCACGAACATCACCTACGGCATGCAGGGATTCAAGGGATTAGAGCTCCTCTACAAGGACTACATCCAGGAACACAACGACTACCGTCAGGTCAACTACACCCTGCAGATTGAGAACCGGACAACGTACTTCGGATTCGAGGTCTGGGGTGGTTTTGGCTACAAGCTCGAAGAACTCAAATTCGAGAAAGACTACCGGAAGTTCGAAGATCATAAATCCTCGACCTTCTTCGTCCAATTGTGGCTCGGATACTAATGTGTCACTGCTTTTCAAAGGCGAAATTTCTCCCGGAGAGTTTCGCCTTTTTTTTTAGTATTTGCTTACCTATAGTAAGCGCTCTACCATAATCCGTTGGATTCAGACTCACTTCCTTTTGACTGTGAAGAGGAAAACCGTTTCCCCGACATACCCGTACATTGATTATCATGGAATGAAAACATGAACATTACGATTCTTGATTGGATTATCATTGTCATCTACCTCGTCTTTACCATTAGCGTTGGCCTTTATGCGAAACGCTTCGTCGGCGATCTCTCCGGGTACATTGTCGCCGGCAGGAGACTCAAGGTCGGTGCCGGTACCGCAACCATGATCGCAACGGAACTCGGCACTGTGACCATCATGTACATGGGCGAAAACGGCTATCGTAACGGATTTTCCGCATTCATTTTCGGCATTGTCATCCTGATCGCGTATTTTATCGTGGGACAGACCGGTTTCATCATCGAAGGCCTGCGAAGACTCAGGGTAATGACCATTCCCGAATTTTATACCCTGCGCTACAACCGTCCGGTGCGAATCCTCGGAGGATTGGTGCTCTTCACGGGCGGCGTTTTGAACATGGGAGTGTTCCTCAAGCTGGACGGTGTCTTTCTTAGCCACGCGATGGGCTTCGGCGACGGCGCGGTCACACTCATCATGATCTTCATGCTTTTTCTCGTGGGCCTGTACACGGTTTTCGGCGGCATGATCAGTGTCGTTGTCACCGACTATATCCAGTTTACCGTCCTTTCGATCAGCATGCTGGTGGCGACAATCTTCGCCTTCCGCGCAGTAAGCCTCTCCGAAGTATCCCACGCGGTATATACCAGCCTCGGGGAAGGCGGTTTCAATCCGTTTGCCAATGCCAACCTCGGCTGGACGTTTGTCTTCTGGATGTTGCTGTCAAATTTTGCCGCTGCCTCGCTCTGGCAGCCCGGCACGTCGCGCGCCCTCTCCGCGGAAAGCCCGAAGACGGGAAAGCGGGTCTTTCTTATCGCGAGCCTGACCTTTGCCGGCCGTGCCACCATCCCCATGATGTGGGGAATTATCGCGCTCGCCATGTTTCCCGGGCTCACCGGGGATGCCGCAATGTCAGCCATGCCGCGGATGCTTGCCCGTGTTCTTCCCTCCGGGATGATCGGCATTCTCATCGCCGGCATGCTCGCCGCTTCCATGTCCACCTATTCATCGTACCTTCTTGCCTGGGCTTCCGTTATCACGCGCGATGTCATCTGGGCACTCTTTAAGGAGAGTTTTTCCGACAAGACGGTGTTGACCATTACCAGGATATGGGTTGTCATCATCGGGATATTCCTGCTGTTTTACGGTCTCTGGTACAAGATGCCCGCTTCGGCGCTCAAGTATATGTATATCACCGGTAACATGTACACCGCCGGGGCGCTTTCCGCAGTCGGATTCGGCCTCTATTGGAAGCGCGCGAATACGGTCGGGGCATACTGTGCGCTGATCACCGGAGCGCTGGCTCCCATAACGTTCCTGCTCCTGGCGAACTTTGCCGATTCCCTGCCCCGTTCCATCGTCTGGCTGGCAAACGCCAACTATTCCGGTTTTATATCCTTCGGTCTCGGCGCTGTCGGCATGGTTGTGGGTTCTCTCTTGACCCAGCGCTCCTGCCCACCGAAAGACCTCACACCATATTACCAAAAGGGAGATTTAAAGAATGTCATTGCCTGATGTTCTCCCGGGAACGTACTTCTGGTTAGGCGTTTTTCTCATAAGCTGTCTTCTGTTTTTTTCAATCGCAGTCTGGGTAATCGTTCGCGGCGGGAAAGATGTCTGGGAAATCCTGACCGAGGTTTGGAAAAAACCCTCATAATCACGTTCTCCCCTGCTCCCGGTCGACCATTCTCTCTTATTGTCTCAGTCGTTTGTTACACCCCATCAACCGTTCTCCTCCTGTGCGTTTTTACACTGTTTCCCTTCCCTGCCCCGTTGACTAATCTGTTTTTGACTACTTTCTCAAAATGCTTATTCGGGTGTGTCTCCCATGAGGATATGGCGATACATCTCTCGCAGGTCGGGTGCGTTGGCGATGATCTGTATGCGTCTTCCTCCTATTCCTTCAAGTTTCGGGATTACATCGCTTCGCTCGCCTTCGATGAAATAGAGCGGTTTCCCCTTTTTACCGGCATAATCTGCCGAGAACCACGTTCCGCCGCTTTCTCCCGGCTCGACGACAATGACTGCACGAGACATTTTTACCAGAAGCTTGTTTCTGCCCAGTGCCCGCGCTGCGGTGAACCGACCCGTGTACGGTGCTTCGCTGACCACAAGAAATTGTTCGTTAGCCATCAAATCTGCGATTTCGCTCTGTAGCCTGAACTTACCGAGTCCGTACGGCAGAATTGCGATCGTAGAGCCGCCGGCTTCGAGCGCACCTATATGCGCGGCCATATCCACTCCGCGCGCATATCCGCTCGCCACTGTATACCCCTGTTCAGCAATGAGCCTCCCGCATGCATACGCCAGTTTACATGCCGCGGCAGAGGCGTTTCTCGCGCCGCAGACCATGATTATGGTTTTTTCGAAGAGTGAAACGTCGCCATAGCAGAAAAGCTCCTCAGGAGTTCTTTTCTCAAACAAGGATATGAGCTGTTCCGGGTAATTCCCGCTTCCCCTGCTGATCTTCGTTATTCCGATATCAGGCAGGCTGTTGCATTCGTTCGCGTTGTTCTGGAAGGTATATCTGTAGTAATCGTACATCGTTGTTTCATAGAGCGTATCATACGACAAATCATATTCATCTTCACATGCATCTTCGCCAACATTTTCGAATGTTACATCACCTTCGACACGAGTGCTTTCCATGACAAATCTCCTGCTGATCAACCAAACTATACCTTGTTTTACTACAATACGGCAAACATGCACTTTTGTCAAGTAAAATTTATTACACGTGTTTAGGCGGCTGTGATAACACTTCCTGCGGTTCGTACGGACGGATGTTTCTGGGAGGACCGGGTGGATTGAGGAAAGGAGCACCACGGCAGGAGATGGAGGACAACCGGATCTTCCCTCCTCCGCTTCGTGGCGGGTGTCTGATTTCTTACCGAAAGCAGGTCGGTGGCGTGTGGTTTATTTTACAAAGATGATACGACGTACCGCGGTTGATCGGCCTACTGCCGCCCGCACGAGGTAGGTGCCGGATGCATGTTCGGCTCCATCCCAGGCGGTAACGTAGCGACCCGGTGGGACATTGCGGTCGTAGAGTCTCTCCACCCGGCGGCCGGTACAATCGAACAGATCGATGGTCACCTGTGATTGTTCTAAAATCCTGAAGGGTATGGTAACGCGCGGATTAAACGGATTGGGATAGGGCCGGTCGAGCGCGATGATCGGTGCGGGGAACACGGCCGGTTCTTCCACCAGGGCATCGGTGTACTCAAGTGCCGTGAGCGCATCGGGCAATCCCCATCCATAGGAGTTATCGGGGCCCGGATCGCCAAGATCGCGGGCGGACTGTTTCAGGGCAGCCATGACCGTTGCGGGCGGCCAGTCCGGGTGGGCTTCGAGAAGCAGCGCGCACAAGCCCGCTATCAGGGGGGTCGAGAACGAGGTGCCGCTCTTCTGCGTAACGCCGTCGTGGTACCATACACTCACTCCCACAGCCGGTGCGACGACATCCGGCTTGATTCTCCCATCGGCGGTCGGGCCGCGCGACGATTCCGTAAAGAGCCTTGGATCGCCTTCTATGGGCATGGACACGCCGCCAACGGTGACAACATGCTCGGCATCGGCCGGCGTGCCGATAATTTCCCAGTCATTATTTCCCTCGTTTCCCGCCGCGTTTACCACGACTATACCGCGCGAAACCGCTATCTCCGCCGCCTGTGCGATGAGCGATGTCTTGCCGTTCATCTCTTCAGGTGTATAGTCCTCTTCGGGGTTGTCATGTCCGTTGTTATAGATGAGGGAACTCGAAATGATGTCGACGCCGAGGCTGTCGCACCATTCTGCAGCGGCAACCCAGTAATCTTCTTCCGTCCTCGTTTCCACCTCGTTAATTTCCGTCTTTGCCAACACAAACGATGCGCCGAAGGCAGGCCCGTAATACAGGTTCTCGACCTTCCCCCCGAGACAGGCCAGCACCCAGGTGCCGTGATCGTATCCCGAAACGTCCTCTCCCCCCTCGATGAAATTACGCCGATGTAAAATGGTCATCTCCCCAAAGCAACTCGTGTTTTGCAGGTCGAATCCCGTATCGAACACCCCGATAACGACACCCTCCCCGGTATAGCCAAGGTCATGGAGCGGCGGTATATTGAGCAGGCTTAACTGTGCAAAGGAAAATCCATAGGTGAGCGCATGCTGCACCGGTTCTTCTGTGCAGTTTGATACGCTGGCCGCTTTCTGCGCCGTGGGAGAATTGCGCCGCCGCAGGGTCCTCACTGATCTGACCTCCCGAACACCGTCACAACGCGCCAGGTTGGCCGGATCACCGTCGAACGCCGCCGACAGGGCATAAAAATACCGGGAAACGGTGCGGATCTCCGCGCCCTCAGCCCGAACGTTCTCTACCAGGTCACGGGGAACAGTGTCTCCGGGCACCCATCTTTGTTCTCTTTCAAAAAACACCCAGAAAACATCCGCACTGGCGCCGAGTGGAACACACGATAAAAAAACCCACAGGAGGAGGATGTGGGTACAAAAAGGGACGTTGCGTACGGCGGGTGTGTACTCGTCTTTTTTCATGTTGAGCATATCGTTTTATGATTGTAGTGTAGTTCTCTTACCGTCAGTCCATGCTGCTCCCGACCAGATCAAGCAATCCCTCCTTAATCTCGACCAGCTGGGGCGTCTTGTCCCACTCGTCCTTATACAGGGAAATTGCGGATTCGAGGTACTCGCGTGATATTCCCCCTTTTCTGCCCGGTTTCGGGAGGATGATCAGCATGACCATCCGTGACCGGTGCGGCATCTCCATCGAATCAAACACCATGCCGGACATCTGGTGAAAGAGACAGTACCCGTCCGAGAGCAGGTTGGTGTAGCCGAGAAGGAGATCGTCCCCATAGAAGACGGGAATGTTGTTCGCCAGAAGAACATTGGCCGCCTGGGAGGAACAATCTTTGATAAAGTACGCCTGCATGTTGTGACGGATCGCGAAATCCCCGTACGCGTAGAAGAGGTTGTAGCGATAGGTCAAATCCTCGTCCATTTCCTGACGAAAACTTAAGCGCATGACCCGGGTGCCCTGCTCAAATTTCTGGTATTCCATTTCCCCGGGGAAAATACGATAGTACGACAAGACCTGCTCGACAACCCCATACCGGGTATACGGCGGGAATTCCTCGATCATGTGACCCTTGGGCAGCTTATCCGGGTTGATTGTCTCCTCGCGGATCATAAAGCCGGGATCGGCAAGCTCCGATGGCAGCGGTATATATTTTTTGAGCTTATCCACATCCTTCTTGATGATTCTGGCAATTTCAGATGCGGAGTCCGTGGCCCTGAACGAACCGCTGTAGACCCGCTGAATAACGTCTTTCCCCACTTCAAGAAAAGCAATATTATAGGCAAAGGTATCGAAGTTCTTGTGGAGTGCCGAGTAGATAACGATATCGGCTCCAACCGCTTCACCGACATCAAGCGCCTGGTAACGGTTGGCTGTCCAGCCGGCTCCTCCCTGTTTCCGTATGTACTCCTCAGCGTCTTCGCGGACGATAACTTCCAGACCCCCAAAACGCTTGAGCTCACGGATAATGATTCCCGCGACGACATCGGCGATAGGTTGATACGCCGTTTCCTTTACATACGGTGAGGCTACCAGTATTTTCACCAGCCTTTTCTGGGCGAAACTTTCACCGGGAACAAACAGCAGGAACACCGCAAGCGCCAGTATCCCAATACTTCTTCCGGTTTGGCGTACTACCATGATTATCCTTTATACTTCCCGCGTGCTGTCCCAGAACAGAACATCAACCGGCGACCGGTTGCCTGATACAATTGCTCATTTCAGGAACG
>CAYWBT010000155.1:0-1696 GCA_964456585.1 uncultured bacterium | reverse complement strand
GGAACGTACGCGATGGCGTTGTGGGAAATTTACATCACTACGTTTCGCCCTGTGTAGGTTGATTCGGGAGTTTCTGCCGCTGCCTCAACGACAGAACCGGCACGGAAACCTTCTTAATCGCACAGAACAATACAAAAATACAGAGGCTCATCACGGGAACAAGGTACAACCACTGCGTCCAGTAGGTAAATCCCCACTTGAAATTCCCCAGCACAAGTTGTGTCGACCATATGGCAGCGGGTATGAATAACAAAAGCTTTATCCTGTAATACCGCTTCCATCCTGTCGAGATGACCGAAAGCCCCCCGATCACGCCGCAGATGCTCGGAAATCCGTACAGGTATCCCAGCCAAAACGAATATCTGTCGTATTCGTCCGCCGTTGACTTATACCATCCCTTGACAATAGCTTCAAAAAAAAGAGACCCGGAAAAAATGAGCATGTAGGCACAGAGTAAAATATATACGATGAGGCTGATCATGAAAAGCCGCATCACTTTTTTATTCTCAAAGAATGGAATGGGTTGATTCTGTGGTGTTATGGTGGTATCGCTCATGGATACTGCCTTTCATCATAGGTTGTTTCCCGTTTCTCATCTTCGGCGGTATTCTCCGGCGATGACATCGTGGCGGACGACTGCTCGATCGAATCCTTACGGTTGCGGGAATCAAAAAGTGCATATATCAACATGCTGTACAGAACCAGCAGAACAATCCTCAGAATAAACCTCGTGACAGCACCATAATACACGAGCCGAGGGAAAAGCGCCACCTCTGAAAACATAAAACACAGTATGAACAAAAACGTTATTAAAAATATTTCTTTTGCTTTCACTCATGCTCCGCTTATCACCAGTGATAATGACATTTCATGATATAAAACGCCGCAGCGAGGAGTACGTACCACGAAAAGTACCGAGTAATGATACGGGTCACCCGTGCCGTACATTCCTACAGTATACACTTATTTATAATGTAATACGACAAAGAAATTTTCGCAAGCTGGAGTTTCGTTTTCAGCCGTTCACAGGAGCCCTGAACGCCTCAGCCGTAACAGTTTACCGGGGGGCGCCCGCCGCTTGTCTCACATAGATATCATTCGTGAGATTCTTATAATAGCTTATATTTATTGGGGTTGCATAATATGCATTCCCTTGTGATACTGAGCCGTCTCACCGTCTCACTTTTTCCGGGCACACATCGCTCGCCACCGACTCTTTCACATAGCCGGGAAAATGTTTATATACCCAATAAAATCAATGTAATACGCCCTTTTTGCCGTTTCCTGTTTCGGACACAGGATTCTTTGGCACAATAATTGCGCTCTCCTCTCACCGAAAGCTGGTCCTGTGAAAAAAATCGACAGCGCCACGGAGGGAAACGATGAAAACACTGATGATTTTGATAAAACATGCGATTCTGCTGCTCACTGGATTAAGTATCTATTTCACCTCAGCGGCACAGTATCCATTTATCAGTTAACGATCTTTTTATAACTTTTAAACGATTACCAAACGAAGAAAGAGAGGAAGCACCATGACAACCTGGAACGACGTATTCATGATAGTTGCCGGAATCGCGTATACCCTCGCGACAGCCAACTTGCTGATACACGAGTTTGCACGAATCATTCCCTTTATGTAATCCTAAACCAAAAAGGGAAAAGGTGCCGGGAACTATGACCGGCACCTTTTTTT
>CAYWBT010000154.1:0-8114 GCA_964456585.1 uncultured bacterium | reverse complement strand
ACGATCCGATGTCGTGCAAAAGCCCGACGACCGCAATCTCCTCTACCTTGTAATAGCCCGCATCCATTGCGATAAACCGTGCAATCTGGGCGGTATGCATCGAGTGATCGAACAGACGCCGGTTCATTTCCTGCATTTTTGAGATGATGGTCGAACCCAGGGTAATCATTTTTACCGCGTTCCAGCCAAGGAGCACCACGGCATGTGAAACGGAATTAATCCTGCGTTTAAACCCATAGTATCCCGAGTTTACGATCTTTAGCACCCGCGTGCTCAACTCGGGATTCTCTTCTATGACGTTTGTGAGGTCGCGGAAGGTCGTATTCGGGTCGTTAAACATGGTGATGATCGGTACCACGACCTTCGGGAAGCTGCTCAGCCAGGGATTGGATGCGATTGCTTCCTTGAGCGATTCACGGGTGATTGTTTTGAGTTTCATCTTACCGTTCCGTTGATTCGACAACATCTTTCACCCACAACTTTATATTCTTCATAATCCTGCTCGAGTCAACGTAGCTGAACCGTTTATCGATGGTTTCGAACATGGTTTGTTTCGTGTCATATGTACCGTGACGGGATTCGATATCGAGCCGCTCGACCTTGAGCTCTTTCAGGATCGAAATTCGTTTCGATGTGAGCACCGTACCCGCTCCGAAGAGATACACGCCGTCCACGAGGAGGTCGTGTGCGAGAACATCACCATCCACCACCGATGATAACCGTATTACAGGCATGGAAATACTCCTCTATGATGCCGTCGAATCTGGTGTTACCGACTGGGCTCTCCGGGAGAAATACACGAAAAGCGGAACCGCGATGGCGAGGACCACGATACTGACCAGTTGGTTGTGCGAAAGTCCGAACATGCGGACGTGCGGTTCGTAATACCGGGTGAAATCGATAATGAACCGGCTGACGGCGTAGAATATAAAGTACAGCATGGCAGTATACCCGTGAAACCGCTTGTGTCGTTCGAGCAGGAGCAATGCCGCGCAGATCGCGAGACCAGCCAGCGAACTGTAAATCTGGGCGGGATGTATCGACATACCCGGGAAATACATACCGGCGGCCGAATCCTGGGGAAACATTATTCCGAATACCGACTCGGTCGGTTTACCAAAACAGCATCCGTTCAGGAAACAACCGATCCGGGTAAAGAATTCGCCAAGCCCGAGCGCCGGTGCAATGAAATCCATATATATCAGCACGTTCAGCTTATGGATACGCAGGTAGAACCAGGTCACGAGTGTTGCGCCGATCAATCCGCCGTAGAGAACAAGACCGCTGATACCGATCTGTCCTCCATCACTGACCGGCCAGAACATGTTCTTCATCTCGATGAAAAACCGCTGGAAAAGCGAATCGTACTCGACCGCCATAAACTCGTAGTAGTGGGTAATGATATAGTAGATGCGAGCTCCGAGAATCGAAGAAATTACTACCCAGACTGCGAGGTTATAGATGTGATCGGGATTCTCACCTCTTTTTTTTGCCCGCCATGCGGAAAGCATAATGCCGGCAAAGAAGCCGATAGCGAGCATAAATCCGTAGCTACGTGCCGCGAAAGGCCCGATCTTGAAAAGCGTGGGATACATGGAGACAGTTTCCTTTCAGTAGTCGAGTCGATTAACAGAAAAATTCAGGAGAAGACCTATCATCACGGCGTTTGACATACAGGCCGAACCGCCATAGGACAGGAACGGCAGCGGCAAACCGGTGACCGGCATGATACCGATCACCATACCGATATTGACAAACATGTGAAAAGCGAATATGGTTGCGATACCGATCGAGGCGATCGACATGAACGGATTTTTCAATTCGGTTGCAATCATAATGCCACGGTAGACGACAAAATATGTCAGGAGCAAAACGAACAGTGCACCAACAAGCCCCAGTTCTTCGCCGATGACGCTGAAAATGAAATCGGTGTGTGAGTTCGGAAGGAAGCCCAGTTCGGTATAGCGTCCCTCGCCGATTCCCTTTCCAAACAAGCCCCCGGAGCCGAGGGCGATTTCCGAGTTGATGATCTGCCAGCCCGCTCCCTGGGGGTCGGCCTCGGGATTGATTACCGTGGTGATGCGTTTCTGCTGGTAGGGCTTGAGCTTGTTGAATACAACCGGGGTGGCGATACCCGCAAAAATGTTGATAAACAACATCAAACCGATGATAATAAAGGAGAGCCGGGAATAATAGAGCACGCCGAGCAGAATGAACATGAAAACCGCCCAGAACACCCAGCTGAAGAAGGGTATGAACGGTGCGGTCAGTATGGCGGAAATGATCGGCGCCACGATGAAAAACAGGTGCAGGGTATCCAGTCCCGCCCAGTAGATCATGGGCAGAAAAATGGCGCCGAAGACGAGAGCTGTGCCCAGATCCGGCTGCCTTTTTATCAGGACAGCGGGGATGAACACGATGATAAAGGGGACGAGGCACTTCAGGTAGCTGGTCGGACGGTCTTTCTTGAACGACATGTAGCGGGCGAGAGCGAGCACCGTGGCGAACTTCATGAATTCGGAAGGCTGGAACCGGAAAGATCCCAGCTTGAGCCAGCGCATCGAACCGCCGCCTTTCGTGCCATAAAACTCGGTCAGGATGAGCAGTGCGATGCCGACGCCGAACAAGAAGTACGCGAAGGTGTAGAAGAACTTGTGCGGCACCAGAATAACCGCGAGTATGATACCGATGGACAGGCAGATCCATAAAAGCTGTTTGATCCAGAAATCCGAGCCCTCGAGATGGTGACCCGAACTCGTGCTGTGGATCATCACCACACCGATTGACATCAGCATGATGACAGCCAGCATGAGACCGTAATCCATGTTTCTGTCGATAAATTTTCTCAGCATAGTACCGGGACAGAACGCTCCTTTACCTCTAACCACTTGTGAAATCTCATACGTAATTGCCAGTAGGTGCGAACCACATCCCTGCGACCCTCGGAGTCCGGTTGCCAGCCCTCGCGGTCGTCCGGTGACCTTATTCCTCGAGGGTGGTAGCCTCCGGATGGCAGGCGGCGAACTCGGCGAGCACTTTTTTGGTGATGCTAACCGCCAGCGAGGGTGTGATATGCCCCATATTCTCCGCGATACAAGCCGTTGCGATGGCGGGATGTTCGTACGGGGCGAAGGCAATAAAAATCTTGTGATCCTCGCCGTGAGGATTCTGGGAAGTGCCGGTCTTTCCCGCAACTTCGAGACCGGGAATCCGGATGCTCCGTGCGGTTCCGAACCGATGGTTCACCACGCCGTGCATCCCCCGCCTGACAACATCGAACGCCGCCGGTGAGAGCCCCGGAATTCTGTGCGGAGCATCGCCATTCCCCATGAGGAGGTGTGGTTTTATATCGAATCCTCCATTCGCGAGTATAGCTGTGTAGTGGGCGAGTTGTAGGGGGGTCACATCATTTTCACCCTGTCCGATTGAAAGGTTGAGAATCATACCGGGAGAGAAAACGATCCCGTGGGACGTGTAAAATTCCGGGGATGGCAGGTTTCCCCGCTTCTCATTGAAGAGATCGATTCCGGTTTCCCTCCCGAAACCGAGCGCTGCGCATGCCTGCGACCATTGCTCGAGACCGATTCGACGGCCGAGTTGGTAGAAGTAGACATTGCACGACTGGGTGATGGCATCGACCATGTTCAGGGAGCCATGCCCGTTCTCTTTCCAACACTTGTATTCCCGGCCGAAGTAGTAGACACCCCGGCAGGACTGGAACTTGGTGTTCTCGGTTATCTCACCCGAGAGTCCGGCGAGCGCAGTGAGCATCTTGAAGGTTGAACCGGGTGGATAGGTACCCTGTACGGCACGGTTATAGAGCGGTTTTTCTTCGTTGTTGTACAGTGTGGCGTACTGCTCCTGGGACATGATCGAGGTGAACTCGTTGGGATCAAACTGGGGGAAGGATGCCAGCACCAAAACCTCGCCGTTTCGGGGATCAAGGGCGATGAACGAGCCACGGATTGTATCTCCGAATGCTTCTTCCGCTGCCTTCTGGAGGCGATAATCGATGGTCAGGGTGATATCCCTTCCCGGATTAGCCGGGTCGGGTTTGTATTCGGTGGTCGGGCCGAGAAAACGGTTGAGGTAGTTCTTTTCCAGGAACTTTTTCCCATTCTTGCCCTTAAGGACAGGCTCATAGTATTTTTCAATACCGCTTCTCCCGATCCATTGGTTTTTGTAGTATCCCTCCTCGGTCAGCGTTTCCGTCTCTTCCCCGGTGAGTTTCCCCATGTACCCGATAATGTGACATGCCAGTGGGCCGTGGGGATAGAACCGCCGCTGACCGATTTCGCAACCGACACCCGGGAGATCGATGCTGAGTTCCTCGATGAGCGAAATGGTTTGCCAGTCCACATCAGGAACGACTATGGACGGATTGCGCGTTTTTCTGCTCAGGATTTTTATCGAGTCGACCAGGGCTGTCTCCGACGCTCCGAACATTGTTGGCAGATCGGGAATCAGCGACGCGAGATGCGGCACCGTCTCGTCAAACCGGTCGATTTCGAAGGGGTCGATAGTCACCGAGTAGCTCATCCGGTTCGTGGCGAGCATCTCGCCGTTACGGTCGTAGATGAATCCTCTCGGTGCCTCGATAACGATTCGCTTCAGCCGGTAATCCTCGGACTTATCGAGATAGAGGTGGTAGTTATACACCTGTATCTGGAAGAGCCGGATCGCGAGAATCACCAGAAGACAAGTCAGTACCAGCACAAACGCCCATGGCTTTTTCTCGAGCGCCCTATCGTCGGTTTCCGAATAGTCTATGAACGACAAAGTAAGAACCTCCGCCTAACACCCATTCCACGAGCGCGACAAAAACCATCAATACCACCATGGTATAGAGTGATCCGAGAAGACTCAACCTGACAAACAGGTTGATCATCATGGAGAAATCGAACCTCGTGTAAAACGAGAGAAAAATAACATCGTGCACGGTGCACATCCCAAAAGTGACAAGTGCTTTCCCCATAAAATTATCGATGGAAAGCCGTTCCTTAATCATATCCAGGAAAAAGCCCATGAGTGCCATGGTGAAAGCGTTTGCCCCCAAAAATTCAGGAGTATAGACGTCCTGGATGAACCCGATGAAAAAGCCGTAGAGGACACTCTCGACCGGGCTTGAGGTGTACACCAAAAAAATCAGCACCAGCATGGCAAGATCCGGCCGCACCCCCATGATTGCAACACGAGAAATGAGCGTTGACTGGGCGAGGAGCGCAAGCGCAATGAGCAGTATGTTCCGTACGATCTTCATCTCATCCATCACTCGATTTCCGGTCGCTGAAAGTAGCCCACGTGGTCCCCATCGTCCCAGATACCCGGCCGCTGAGAGCCAGCCAGGATGAAAACCTCGTGTGACCGTGAGAAATTAACCGACGGCATGACATTGACACTGGCATAGATATTCACATCATCAACCTTCAGATCAACCACTGTTCCGATGAACAGGCCGCCGGGATATATTCCAAGACCGGTCGTGTAAACCTTCTGGCCGGGGTTCGGTTTGTTGAGATGCTGCAGGCCATACATGCGGAGATAGGGGCCGCCCTCCCAGCGGACGATGCCCTTGATGTCACGGTCACCTTCTATCATCGCCGATATCTTCGAGTTGACATCCTTGATAATCTGAACGCTGGACGAAATCGGGTACACCTCGAAAATTCTCCCCACCAGTCCTTCGGCGGTAACGACCGCCATGTACTTTTTTACGCCGTGATTGCTCCCGACGTCGAGGATGAGGGAGTTGACAACACGGTCGGTGTCCTGCCCGATGACGTTTGCCGGAATATACGTGAAGGGATTTTTTTCCTTGAATCCGAGCATTTTTCTCAGGTGAGCATTCTCTTTCGCCGCCAGGTGGTTGGCGTGAATCCGGTAGGAATATTCGAGGTTCTGGAGCCGCAGGCGTTTATTTTCACGCCAGAGCTCGAGCATGTAGATACCCCAGGAGAAGGTAAACCGGCCAGTGTTGAAAATCGTGGCAGTTACCGTTCTAACCAATCGTTCCTTCGAACCATGTCCCATGAACATCATGGTAATTGACAGAAAGAGCGTTATGAAAAGGGTAACCGCGTGTTTCCGATAGGTAAGAAAGTAAAAAACCCTTCTCATGGATCAATACAGAACCTTTCTGTACGAGGGAATATTCTCGAGGATCTTGCCGGTACCGCGCACAACGCAGGTCAGCGGATCCTCCGCAACATGCACCGGTAAATTGGTCTCATCCCTGATACGCTTGTCGAGACAACGCAGCAGGGCACCGCCTCCGGTCAGAATAATACCCCGATCGAGAATATCCGCCGCGACTTCCGGTGGTGTTCTTTCCAGCGAGAGTAGAACCGCATCGGTTACGGCACTTATCGGGTCGGCAATGGCTTCCCGGATTTCCTTTGAGGTGATCTTGATCGTCCGGGGAATCGCCGCGACAAGGTCGCGTCCCTTGATCTCGGTCTCGATCTCATGTTCGAGCGGACAGGCACTCCCGATCTCTTTCTTGATATGTTCAGCCGTTCGTTCGCCGACGAGGAGGTTGTAGTTCTTTTTCAGGTACTGGATGATCGCGTCATCGAGCTTGTCACCGCCGATGCGGATCGAGGTCGCACCATTCACAATACCGGAGAGAGCGATGACCGCGATCTCTGATGTTCCGCCGCCGATATCGATAATCATCGATCCTATCGGCTCGTGCACGTTGATTCCGACACCGATCGCACCGGCCATCGGTTCTGAGACGAGGTGCACTTCACGGGCATTGACACGTTCCGCCGAGAGGCGTACCGCCCGTTTTTCCACCTCGGTAATACCGGAGGGGACACCGATAACAATCCTCGGACGAACCAAAAAACGGTTTTTGATCACCCGTTTGAGGAGAATACGAAGCATTTCCTCGGTAACCTCGAAATCGGCGATAACCCCCTCTCGCAGGGGGCGCACGGTGATAATCTCTCCGGGTGTTCTCCCCACCATTTCCTTTGCCTCGCTGCCAACCGCGAGGACACGCTTGTTTCTTGTTTCGATGGCAACGATGGAAGGTTCATCGACAACAATACCCTCATCACGTACATAAATGAGGATGTTTGCCGTCCCCAGATCAATCCCTATATCGCAGGAAATGAGGTTCCCAAAAAATCCCATAACCATATCTCCATAATGAACAAGTTATTTTCAGCACATCGTGAGTAACCGGGCTAGTGCATGAAATGACGCATCCCGGTAAAGACCATGGCAACCCCGAGTTCGTCGGCGGCAACGATGACTTCATCGTCCTTCACCGACCCGCCGGGCTGGATTATGAACCTGATACCGAGAGCGGCTGCGGTGCGTACTGTGTCGTCGAAGGGGAAGAACGCATCCGAGGCCATGACCGCTTCTGCCATCCGTGATTGTATCCACCCGTCACTCTTACCGCCGGGTGTAGTTTCGTTAAAGGTGTTTTCGAGATTTTCAAGCGCCTTTGTCGCCGAGAGTTTACGCAGACTGTCGACCCTGTTCGGTTGACCCGCACCCATGCCGAGAACGTGGAAGTAGCCGGGCCGGTACTCTTCACAGAGGACAATAGCGTTCGACTTGGTGTTCTTGCAGGCGATCATGGCAAACCGGGCGAGTTCCTTCTTGGCTTCCGGGAAATCGGTTTTGGTGACCACGACCCACTTTTCCCAGAGATCCCGATCAGGGTTCTGCATCAACATGCCGCCGAGAACCTGGCGGTACTGAGGATCATCGGGCGCGCCGACGCCAGCGACATCAAGCTTGAGAAGCATAATGTTTTTCTTTTTATGGAGAAGTTCGAGCGCATCCTCGGTAAATGTGGGTGCGATGACGCTCTCGACCATCTTTCCTTTGAGAAACGCTGCCGCTTCGGCATCGAACGGGGTGGTGCATGCTATCACCGAGCCGAACGCACTGACCCGGTCGCCGTCCCAGGCCGCCCTGAGCGCATCCGCTATCGTCTCCCCAGTCGCCAATCCGCAGGGGTTCGTGTGCTTGATGACCGAGACCGCCGTTCCCGGGGCAAGGTCTTTAACGGCGTTAATCGCGCCGGTCATGTCAACATGGTTGTTGTACGACAGCTGCTTCCCCCAGATCTGTTCGGCATTGCCGAGGTTCGG
>CAYWBT010000153.1:0-8119 GCA_964456585.1 uncultured bacterium | reverse complement strand
TTGGCAGGGCGAGTGTTGTTTCTGCCGCCTCTTCGCTCTCCGGCATATCGCCTTTCCGATACCCGAGATATTCGTAACACGCCTGAAGATGAAGCGGGACCGGATAGTATATTTCGGTACCGATGTCATGATCTTTCAGGTATGTCCGCAGGGCATCGCGGTCTTGAAACCGAATGACATACTGGTTGAAAATGTGCGTATACCCCTCCGGCATGACCGGAGTCTTGACAACATCGGCCAGGCCCTTCTCATTAAACATGGCGTTATAGAAGGCAGCGTTCTCCCGACGCTTCTGGGACCACCTGTCGAGCTGTTTCAGCTTTACCTGCAGTACAACCGCCTGGAGCGCATCGAGGCGGGAGTTGATGCCGATCACCGGGTGATAGTATTTCGGCGATGATCCGTGAATCCGGAGCAGGTTGACCTGTCCGGCAAGATTATCATCGTTTGTAACTACCATACCGCCATCCCCCGCACCACCGAGATTTTTCGAGGGGAAGAACGAGAAACAACCCAGCGTTCCGAGTGAACCCGCCTTTCCGTCAGGTGAAGCGGCACCGATCGCCTGTGCGGCGTCCTCGACAACAGGGAGGGAGTGCGCGGAGGCAAGCTCATTGATCCTGTCCATCTCCGCGACGAGGCCGTAGAGGTGGACGACCAAAATCGCCCGTGTCTTCGGAGTGATCAGGGATTCAATCAGAGCAGGATCGATATTATACGTTTCGGGTTGTATATCACAGTAGACCGGCTTTGCGCCGAGGCGGGATATGGAGCCGCTCGTTGCGAAAAACGTATACGGGGTCGTGACAACTTCATCCCCCGGACCGATACCGAGCGCCATGAGGGAAAGGAGGATGGCGTCGGTGCCCGATGCACAGCCAATGGCGTGTTTCGTGCCACAGTACGCCGCGATATCTTCCTCGAATTTCGCGACATTCGGACCGAGAATGAAATACTGGCTCTCGAACACCTCCCTCACCGCTTCTTCTATTTCCCCGCGCAGGGTGGCATACTGTGCTTTCAGATCTAAGAGTGGCACACGCATTGTCTTTTTAGTCCTCCTGGTTTTTCATCAACTGGTTTTTCGGTACGGGACGGAGGGTTTTTGCAGGATTACCGCATACAATAACTCCGTGGGGAATATCTTTCGTCAGAACCGAGCCTGCAGCTGCCATGCCGTCTTCCGAGATCACCTTTCCGGGCAGAATCGTGGCATTGAGGGCGATACGGCCCCCGTCCTTTACGGTAACACCCTTGTAGTACTTGGTCCGTTCCTTCCATCTCCCGGCGAAATTATCGTTTGACGTGGCAACACAGGGGGCGATGAAACAATCATGACCGATTTCAGAGTACGCACAGATATACACGTCTGTCTGAATCTTGCACCGTTCGCCGATACTGACCTTGTTGTCGATGGTGGCGTTACGGCCGATGATGGTGAAATCGCCGATGGTGACATCCTCCCGTACAGAAGCGGTATCGGCAACGAGGACGCCCTTTCCAATCGTCGAACCCGCATACACGATCGCTCCCGTGCCGATGATGGAATCATCACCGATAACGACTGGTTCGAGGGCCCTTCCGGCCTGCGTCATCATACTTCGTCTGGCGGCCATGGGAAGTTTGCCGATGACCGCGCCGTCATCGATGCGCACGTTGCCGCCGATACGCGAACCCTGGTGAATAACGACATGATTCCCGATCCGGCAGCCGCTGCCGATTTTGACATCTTCTCCGATGACCGTGTACCAGCCGACTTCGACATCTTCTCCGATGACCGCGCTTGCGTGTATGGATTTTTCCATGGCATTCTCATTCTGAAAAAGGGTTGACTACTTAAGTATCAATGGTATAAACAAAATAATATACAGTAAATTTATTGAGAAATGAAGAAAAATGAACTAGCGGTGTCTTTCTGGGAAAAACACTATGCCCTGATGTGCACAAAACGAAGGTTGTGCGCTCCACTTTAAACGGAATGCGCTGACAAAATGTATCGACTGCTGTTCCCCACCATCGGGGATGGGATGAGGAAACGACCGTAATATTTGGTAACAACAGATATTACATGTTCTTACATCATCACTGCCTCATCCTAATTGACGTTCCACGCCATAATCGTTTGGGTATAAAAAAATCCCCATGGTTACATGGGGATTTTTATTACCAGCGTGATACTGATTTAGTTTGTCTGCTCAAGAATCGAAGTGATGATATTTTTTATCCCGTTTTCCTCAAGAGAGTAAAACACAACATTACCGGCCCGGCGAGATTTTAATACTCTCCGATTTTTGAGTATACTCAATTGTTGGGAAGTCATTGATTGCTTTGTACCAAGTTTACGGACGAGTTCGCCGACAGACCGCTCGCCTTCCATAAGGAGGCTGACAATCTGAAGCCGAGTTGGATGAGCAATAGCCTTTAACATCTCTGTAACATTTTCCAGCGTGTCTTTCGGAATTAGATCGTGCGAAGAACGTGACAAGGCGCTGTACCTCCATAAAAAAAAATATTGACCACCATATGTTAAAAGTTCAATATACTATTATACTAAATTAATATCATAATATCAACAGTTTTTTTTAAATTTCCCAACACAAAGTAAGATTTCCATGCAAATAATGAAAAATTTTTTACAAGGAATTCCCCTAAAAAAATTACGCATAGCGGAAATAGGCTGCTTTTCTCTCTTTGCTGCTCTTTGATCATACGGTGGAAAAATCTATATACTATCGTTCTACGCACCGCGCGTTCCCCTTGTAAGACACGTAAAAATATGCTATATTGTATCATTATGGAACGAAAGGAGCAACGCAATGAAATCTGATGCATATAAAGAAGCCGGTGTGGACATCGGCGCTGCCATGAAAACCAAGCGCAGCATCAAAGAGATGGTAAAATCCACCTTCGGACCGGAGGTACTAACCGATATCGGTGCTTTCGGCGGTCTCTTCAGGCCGGACTTTACCGGTATTACCAATCCGGTGCTTGTTGCTTCCGCCGATGGAGTCGGAACAAAGCTCAAGGTCGCCTGCATGTCCGGCCGTCACAACACGGTCGGTAGAGATCTGGTCAACCACTGCTGTAACGACATCCTCGTTATGGGGGCACGACCGCTCTTCTTTCTCGATTACCTCGCATACGCACGGCATGACGACACTGTTGTCAGGGCGGTAATCGAGGGACTCACCGGCGCATGCAGGGACAACGGTTGTGCCCTGATCGGCGGTGAAATGGCCGAACTGCCTGGCATGTATCAACAGGGAGAGTACGACCTTGCCGGGGTCATCGTCGGCGTTGTCGGAGAACATGATATTCCGGAAGGCACACGGGTTCGAGCGGGTGATAGAATCCTCGGACTTGCCTCCACCGGCCTCCACACAAACGGCTATTCCCTCGCCCGCAAGCTCATTTTCGAAACGGCGGGACTACAGCTTACCGACACCCTGCCCGGCACCGCAGAGACTGTAGCGGATGCACTTCTTGCGGTACATCGTTCGTACGTCCCATCGGTACTCCCGCTCCTCGGGCATGAGGGACTGCATACCCTCGCACACATTACCGGCGGCGGATTTCCCGGGAATGTCGACCGGGTACTTCCCGAGAACTGCACTGCGGTGATTAATATCGATGCCTGGGAACCCCCCGCGATCTTCCGTTTTCTTGCCGAAACCGGCGAGCTCTCCGAGGATGAACTATACCGGACGTTCAACATGGGTGTGGGTATGGTAATCATCGCCGACGAGTCACATGCTGCAGTCCTGGCAGATTCGCTGCGCAGCTCGGGTGAAACCGTCTACGATATCGGGTACATTGAAGCCGGCTCACAGGAGGTTCGCCTTGCTCACGAGGCCTGATGCAGGACTTCGCTTCCTCCGTTTCCAGGGGCCGGTAATTGCGTATCTGATTCTCATCACCCTCGTTTCTTCACTTCCGGGGGATAAGATTCCCCCCCTCGGCTTGAAATTCGGCGACAAGGTGGTTCATGCCTTGGAATTCGGGCTCCTTGGTATACTCATGTTTCGGGCACTCCGTTTTCCCCGCCTTATTGTGCCGGTCCCCTACCGAGCGACACTCGTCCTGGGAATGCTTTTTGCAGTAGTGGATGAATTTCACCAGTACTTCGTTCCGGGTAGATACTGCGCGTTCGGTGATTTCCTCGCAGACACTATCGGCATCGCCCTGTTTGCCGGAATATCCGCCTTACAACACCCCGGAGGTGAAAAGGACAGTTCCTTGTTCTGAAACACCCGGCAGAATCGACCAACGCTTACCACTCTCCCTATCCACGGGCGATGTATTCCCCACTCACCACCCCCATTCGTGACCGAGAGCAGGGCTGTTTTTCGGGGAAAGGACATGACTCCCAATGCCGATCCAACTCCACCCGGGGATGTATATTACGTTTCGTTCTCATTCCTCAATCAGAATGAAAGAAAAAATTTACTTGAAATTTATAAAAATTGCATTATTATATTTCCTAGTGTTTTTTACGTAAATTTTGGGAAATAATCGAATTAAATATTGATAAATTGACCTTTTAAAGGGCACCTTAAATGCCCGGTTTTTTATGGTGTTTCTTTCACGGCAAAACCAATATTGGTTGTATCCTTTTTATTAACTTATAGTTAGCGATGACTCCCTCCAATGGTTATTACGCGATACTTTGAGATGGACACCCATGGTAATGCAGAAGTGGTTAATATTACGCCACATCTCAAGGAGCACTTGAATACGAGTAAGCTGACGGATGGTACGTTGACTGTTTTCGTGCCGGGAGCCACCGGGGGACTGACAACAGTCGAATTTGAACCGGGACTCGTCGAGGATCTTGCTGAATTATGGGAACGTATAATCCCATCGAACCTGCCCTACCATCACAACATGACATGGGGTGATGGAAATGGTCATTCCCATGTTCGGGCTTCTCTTCTCGGTCCTTCGCTTTCGATTCCTTTCTGTTCCGGAGAATTCACCCTCGGAACGTGGCAGCAGGTTGTCTTTATCGATTTTGATACGCGGCCCCGGTCACGAAAGATTGTGCTCCAGTTTGCTGGGGAATCGCAATCTGCCGATTAGGGGAATAAAACACACATCTTTTCATTAGTGATTACGGAACGCTCAATATGAACGAACAAGAACGGCTGAAGGCCTTGGTAATGTTGAGCAACGACATTGCAGAGGTAAAGGATCTCGACATTCTCATGGAACGGATCCTTAAGTCAGCCCGTGAATTTGTCAACTGCGATGCCGGCTCCATCTATATCAAGGAAAACGACACACTGCACTTCACCTATGCGCAGAACGAAACGCTTTCAAGTAGGCTGAAGCCGGACGAGAAGCTGATCTATACGACTTTTTCCATGCCGATCACCCATGACTCCATCGCGGGGTATGTCGCCTCCACGGGGGAAACCCTGAGCATTGAGGATATGTACCAGCTGCCGGATTCCCTCCCCTACCATTTCGATAAAAGCTACGATGAAAGCACAAACTACAAGACCCATTCAACATTGACAATACCCCTTAAAACCGTGCGATTTAAAATCATCGGTGTCCTCCAGCTTATCAATGCGACGGATGATGATGGAAATGTGGTTCGGTTCGAGAAGGACATAGAACCATACATAGCATACTTCGCCAACAATGCTGCCGGGGCTCTCGAACGTGCCCAGCTCATGCGGACAATCTTGCTCCGTATGATACAAATGGCGGAACTCCGTGATCCGAAAGAGACCGGCAACCATGTCAACAGGGTTGGCGGATACTCGGTTGAAATATATGAGGCCTGGGCGAAAAAAAGAAATATCCCACAAGCCGAGATCGATAAGAGTCGTGATATATTGCGGATGGCAGCAATGCTCCATGACGTCGGCAAGATCGCCATACCGGATAAAATCCTGAAGAAGCCCGGCAGGTTGTCTGATGACGAATACGAAGTCATGAAGCAGCACACCATAATAGGATCGCGGCTTTTTGAGAACCTGACGTCCGAGATCGATGAGGCCGCGAGAGACGTCGCATTGAATCATCACGAGAAGTTCAATGGCAAGGGGTATCCGGGTTATGTCGACACGGAAACGGGTGAACCCATTGCCGGACATGTCGACAGCGACGGGAAACCACTGACAAAAAAGGGGGAGGAAATCCCCATCTTCGGGCGTATCGTCGCGCTGGCTGATGTTTACGATGCCTTGTCATCCGCACGCGCCTACAAGGAAGCCTGGACCGAGGAACGGGTGCTCTCCATCATCAAGGAAGAAAGCGGCCAGCATTTCGATCCGGAGCTCATCGATGCGTTCATGGTGTGCCTGCCCTCGATAAAATCCATGACACAACGCTATTCATGAGAGAGCCAAAAGCAGGCGGCCGCAGCGTTTCCGTTGTGACACGACACCTCGGAACGATGAAGAAACCTTCTCCGGTTCCTGCGATGGCTCACCCACGTCTCATTGCATACACGTTATCAATTCACAAACGAGGAAAATAATGAAACGTTTCTTCTTGCTATTTTTTATTATGCCAATTTCCTCGCTGATACTGATTTCTACTGCGGGCTGTTCCCCGCGGAATGACGATGTCGGCACGGTCTTTTCCCACGCTATCACGGTCGATGCCAAAACCGGGTGGTTGATCATTCATCTCAATGCCGAGGATTCGAACGATCCCCGGAGTTCCATCGCCGCCAAAATCTGCGCCGAAGGGGGATGCACCCTGTTTTCTCTGACGGTCGGCGGTCACGAGTTGGTTCGTGCATCCGAAGACAAGAGCCAGTTCCTGGAACGAATGGACGGTATACCCATCATGTTTCCGACACCGAACCGGGTGCGGAATCAGGAGTACGTGTTCATGGGCGATTCCCTGCGCATGACATTCCCCGGGGACGATAAACCGAGACGCCTGCACGGTTTGGTGCGGGACGATACCCGGTGGAAATACAGCGAGCCGGTTGAGGTTGAGGATGGTGTTGTCTTCAGGTCCTGGTACGTATTCGATGAATCGAATCCACGCTTCCCCGCCTACCCCTTTCTGTGTACTCTCCGGATGGAATTCAAACTCATGAAAGACCGTATCCGGGTCAGCTACGAGGTGGAAAACCAGGACAACAAGCCGCTCGGCTATGGTTTCGGACTCCACCCATTCTGGAACGTCATCGGCACGCGCGACGATGTCCGTATCCAGGCCGATCTGCCTTGGCACATGGATGCGATCGAGATGATGCCCACCGGGAAACTCGACCCGGCAAGGGGAACTGTCTGGGATCTCAGCGAACCGAAAATTCTCTCGCAGCTCCACCTCGACGACGTTTACTTCGGGGCGACACTCGAGAGCACTGTTCGCGTTATCTACGATGTCCTCGGTCTCGAGATTGTGCAGCGGGCCTCACCGGATTTTACCCACGTGGTCGTTTACACTCCTGAGACCGACTTCGTCTGTGTGGAAAACCAGACCTGCTCAACCGATACCCACAACCTGTATGCACAAGGGCTCGTACGGGAATCGAATCTCCTGATTGTTGAACCGGGCATGAAAAACGGCGGACAGATCGAGTATAGTTTTGTCTGGAAAGAAAATGAGAAGTAGGCTTCCGGGCCGCCGCTGTTACCGATAGGATGCTTCAAACGATCGAGTACCGCCAGCAGATTTCCGGGTGAACAGGAGATTAAACCTTTTACCGAGAGTTTTTGACCGCTCCCGCTGAATTTTCTCCGACAGCCTAATCACTCCGGTCTGTCATCTTTGTGTTCGCAATCCTCCCCCTCCCGGTTACAATCCTCAAACCGGCGATGACCGATTTCCCTCATCCCCGTTGCCTCACCTCTGGATTCTTCGTATATTATTGTATCATTCGCATGTTTCAAGTGTCATTCTAACTCCAGTGAGGTTGCATGTCATCTCAAATCCTCTATGCCGATGCCGCCGTTGAGTCGCTCGAAGCGCGTAAGACGCTTCCGGCGAAGTTCCTCCGCCTTCTCAAGCGGCTCGATCTCCCGTCGAGAGTGGGCGGCAAAAACGCAGTAATCAAAATGCATCTCGGTGGTTGAGTCGGAATTACAACCAAACACCAGCACATTGTCCGCACGCTCGTGGAAGCGGTGAAGGCTGCCGGGGCAAAATC
>CAYWBT010000152.1:0-8162 GCA_964456585.1 uncultured bacterium | reverse complement strand
CGGGCACAATCCCCGCCGTACGCCGCAATCCGGTCGTTTCTTTCCATTTTGTCGTAGAAGAAACGCCGCTTCACCTTGATTTTTCCCCGCTCATCATCTATATTGCACAATTAATTATTTCTCGGGGAGTTTTTATGATTCACCGGCGTGTCGGAACGCTCTATATTCTTGTTATCCTATGCGGTTATCTCGCAACCGGAACGGTGTCCTTTGCTCAGGATGCTAATCGCGGCTTCTCGCTCATATTCGGATGGAAGTCTGCGGGGAAGATCTCTTTGCTCGCCCGGGAAGCGACTGCCGTTTCACGGCTCAGGACGGAGGACAGCATCGTGCTGAGCTTCGGCGCGCTCCTCGGCCCGACAAGGATCGTCCAGTACGACGACGGCGCCCAGTACATGGCGGCAGCGCGAAAGGCGGGTATCGAGTATATTATTCCTTCGGCATCGGAATTCATGTTCGGTGTTGAAAACTTCAGGAGTTTCACTGCGAGCGAGATGGTTCCCCGCTTCATCTCCGCGAACATTGTCAACGAGAAAACCCGGAAACCGCTCATAGATCCTTACCTTGTCCGGGAAACAGGAGGCCGGAGGATCTGCCTCATTCCCCTCTCGGACATGCAGACGATCAGGGAGGCTCCCGATGCGAACGTGGTGGGTATCGATGTCCTTACGTATAAAGAGGCACTGGACGCCGTGTCGGGCAGCGTCGTCCGTGAGGCTACGGATTTCGTGCTCGTCGCCGGCCGCATAGACCGTGCCGCGATTCAAGACATGGCGGTGCGCTACCCGTTTATCGATGCCTTCGTGACCAATCACCAGTCGGGCGGTTTTGCCGGTGGGGGGGTGACGACGACGATGGTGCATGTTGAAGGGAAACCGGTCTATGTTGGCTCGGAAGCACCCGATCACCTCGGGTTTCTTCAGGTAGAAGGTGCCCGTGGATTTCAATCCTGGGAATTTGCCGATGTCATCCTCGGCGACGAGTACCCGCCTGATGCTGCGGTCGCCGAACCGCTGAATGCCACCGTGGACATGCTGAAAAAACTGGATTACGAGGAATCGATGATCGATAGTGTGGGGAGAGGAGTGGCGTCGGTACTCAAGAAGAAGCATGCGGTTGATGTGGTGCTCCTGGATCGGCAGAGCCTATATTACTACCCCCTCGAAGACAGCCTCAGTGTGTTGAACGTCCGGCGGATCGTTAAACCGGGACAGCGTCTCGTCACCTTATTCTTGAAGGGAAACCTGCTCAAGTCTGTGTGGGAAGAGAGCAGGAGCCAGACGTTTACCGATCTCAGCCTCGTCTATGCCGGTATGACCGCCGAGGGAAAAGTGGATTCCATACCGATCATGGATGATCGTGAGTATGTGCTCCTCACCACCGATTTTCTCCACGGTGGAGGCAACGGATATAATCAATTCACGAAAAGTACCGGTGCTACGGTGGTGCAGGGCGAAATGCTGGCGATTGTCGAGGAATTCCTAGTAACGAAAGAGGAGCGTCTCCGAAAACTCGCGAAACCCAAGATATGGGAGCTGAACCTCTATCTGACATTCAACACGAACTACACCCGGACTCAACCTGACGAGGATGTCAAATTGTACGGCGGCAGTGTCCAGAAAGAACTCAAGGAGATGGTCGATCTGTATGCGGGGAATTTCATCGTGAGTTCCCAGGACAACAAATTGACCATGAATAAAATCATTAGAAAACACGAATTTACTAATTACCTTGAGTTTTCCTGGAGCCGGCAGGGAACCAAAAATCACGAGAAGGATAAAATTCAGTATAATGTACAGCGTAATCACGATCCGTTCGAATTGTATAACAAGTATACCTATAACATCCCGGCATGGCCCGTCAAGCCGTTTACCGACCTTAAGGTGAATACCTTCCTCTATTCTGGTTTCGGTCAGCACCCGATTTCAGGTACCATGTCAACCGGTGCAACACGGACTTTTCCACGGCTTCTCGGATTGAATGTCGCGATCGGTTTGCACGGTACCCGGGACTTCAGAAAGCCCGAAAATTCGTTTGGTACTTCGAGTACGCTCTTGCTCAATAAGAAATTTCCCCCGAAACTGTTCTTCTCGACACCGACAGAATTGAGTTCAACCACCCATATATACTGGAATCCCGTAGCCAAGTACCACATGGAATTCAAGCTCGACCATAAGAGCATCATTCGTATTCAGTTGTATAAGAAAATCAACGGTACATTCAAATTCATGGCATACTCGTATCGGAGTACGGTTCATCGCAAGGTGGCGGTCGGTATGTACTACTATTTCACCATCGATTACGGGATGCACTGGAAGTTCTGAGATGAACGATGAAGTTGTTGTGGGAGAGTTCAAAAAGCTCGCCGAGAGGCTCGGTATTGAACTTCGGTACATAGAGGAAGGCCCGTCCGGTTTGTGCACGCTCAAGGGGAAACGTATTATGTTTATCAACAAGGCGCTCGATTCTTCCGAGCAGGTGGAGCTTTTCGTCCGGGAATTTCAGGATATCGATGTTGAGGGGATTTTTGTTGTCCCGGTGATCCGACGTCTGCTGGAAAGCTGATAACGGGATCGTTTCGCCTGCCCGATGCAGGTGAGGCTAGCTATCGGAACAATGGACAAATCTGTGGGGACCAGCGTTTGGGAACATCGGTCGGCAAGGTAATCAGGGGCGGTTTGGGATATTGTCGTGCTCTGACAGGCTTTCTTTTACGAACGGGAAAGGCATTGGGCGGCCCGGTCGCGATCGCAATCGAACCGACCAATATATGCAACCTCCACTGTCCCCTCTGTGCGACCGGTAGCGGAATGCTGGACCGGCCGCGGGGTACCATGAGCCTTGAATCCTTCAAGAGTATCATTGACGCTCTTCCCCGATCCATTACCGATCTGTACCTGTGGGGCCAGGGAGAACCGTTCCTGGCGCCCGATTTTCTCGATATGGTCAGGTATGCCTCTGTCCGGGGATACAGAACGTATACCTCGACCAATGGTCATTACCTAGACGACGCTGAGGGAATCATCACAAGCGGACTCTCGTCCCTGGTTATATCGCTCGACGGCGTGGACCGGGCGACTTATGATTCATACCGGCAGGGAGGAAATTTTGATCTGGTGGTGGACGGCATCAGGAAGGTATCCGGGGCGAAGCGAAAAAACGGTATTGGCCCTGTGATTGAACTGCAGTATCTTGTGACACGGGAAAATGCAGTCAACATGAAGAGATTCAGGTCATTTGCACAATCGATTGGAGCGGAACGGGTCGTTTTTAAAACACTGCAGGCCGCTTCCCTCCAAGGCGGTATGGCGTATCTGCCGGAGAACAGGGAACTGACACGATATCACGAAGCGACGCACGGCGATATCGAGCCGGAGAGAGTGTGGCCTCTGAAAAACCGCTGTATGAGGATATACTATAATTTCCAGATAGACTGGCAGGGTAATATCGTTCCCTGCTGTTTCGATAAAGACAGTACCCATATAATGGGGAATGTTTTCGATACACCGGTTCTTAAAATATGGAATTCCGAACCGTATCTCTCATTCAGGACTACCCTCAATCTCCAGGGCAGGGTGCTCCCCATGTGCCGTGATTGTTCGGAAGGTCTCAAAAGGATGAGTGTTCATGGTTAATATCATAAAATCGCTTGCGATTCTCATTCATAGACACCCGATGAAGGCGCGTCTGTTTCTCGTTCTCCTCCTGTTCGCGATATTGATCTATAATATTCGACCGGCGGAAATCATAGCGGCTTTCAGTCAGGTTCAACTGAAGTATATCATCTACGCGGTCATCCTCATGATCCCCAACCTGTTAATTCAGGTTTTCAAATGGCGGTTTATCCTGAGGGATCTCAAACCGGTACCGTCGCTTAAAATGACTTCGGTATCGGTATTCGGGGGGTTTTTCCTCGGATTTTCCACTCCCGGAAGGACGGGTGAACTTGCTCGCGGCATTCTCATGCCAGGCTATTCAACGGTGAAGATCGCCTCTCTTTCCTTTGTCGACAAAGGTTTTAATCAGCTGATAATTCTTCTCGCAGGATTTATCTCCCTGGGATTCAACATTGTTGAAAGCAGGATACCCTGGCACCTTTCGCTGATTCCGTTCGTCCTCGTGCCGGTTGTCCTCGTGATATTGTTTAATATACACCGCGTTAGACCCTATATCGAGCGGCTCTTACATCGTTTCACCAAGAGTGAGATGGTGGATAACGCTCTTGCTGCCTTTGATGCGCTTTCGCTCTCGACCGTTCTGGGAATGCTGGCATACTCGATACCGTTCTATCTCATTTTCACCTTCCAGTATTACTGCATACTTTATTCTTTTTCTCCGATTTCGCTCGAGATAGCCATGAGGACGATTCCCATGATATTCACCGCGAGTATCTTCTTACCGGTTGCAATCGGAGATTTTGGCGTCAAGGAAATGTTTGCGGTCAATCTGCTTGCGCCGTTTGGCATAGCGGGGGGGCAGGCATTGAGTGCCACGACGACCCAGAATGTCATCACGTTTCTCGTGCCGAGTCTCATCGGTGGAATCGTTATTATGGTGTCGGCCCATCGGAGGCCGAATCAAGAAGGTGTGGCATCAGACGATCGTAGTAATCACCCGTGACCGAGATCGCATCATCGAGGCGTTTTTTAAATCGACGGACATTCTTGAATCCGGTGAGCCGTGCAACTCGTTCAAGTTCCACTCCGGATGGGGGAAGAGTATTCACCGATTTTCCCGAACCTATTCGTATCGCCTTCTCAACCATACAAAAAAATGAATATAATTCCTTGAGCGTGGCTGCATCATGCCGGTCGAGGATGGATGCCGTACCCAGGGAGTCGAGGATGCGTGCTGTTGAACGGTGCCGTACCGCGGCATGTTCTTTGCCGAAGTGAATGGCGTACGATTGCGCTATGAAATCGATATCCGTTGCGCCGCCCTTCCCGGTTTTCACATCGACGAGTCCCGCTTTCTCTTTGGCGCTGCCGGCGATCATTTTTTTGCGGATGTTCAGAATTTCCTCGATTTCGCAGCGGGTCAGCGGTGCCCGATAAACAAAGCCTTTAATGATTTCATTCACCTCGTCATCCATGTTTCCGACGCCGGTCAGGTACCGCGATCGAACCATGGCAAGCCGTTCCCATGCCGAGGCCCTGCGCTCAATGTAGCGTCTATATTCGTCGAGCGATATGGCAAGCGGTGCATTTCCACCCTCCGGTCTGAGGCGGGCATCGACAGCATAGATCTTATGGACGCCTCCGCCGTTAATGAGGGCAAGGATATGCTGCGCGAGTTTGATTGCATGTTCCTGTATGCCACCGGTATCGTGTGAATCGCGGAACACAAAGATAATATCGAGATCGGAGCCGAAATCCATCATTTCGCTGCCGAGTTTTCCCGCAGAAATAATGCCCAAGGCCAACTCTTTACGAAGGGAGTACTTTTCTGCGTACAGGGTGCGGCAGGCTCTTTTAAAGGAAGAGATGACAATGCATTCGGCCAGGGTATTCAGTTCTGCGAAGGTCTCCTCCTGCACGGTAATGCCGGTAATATCACGTGTGCCGATGCGGAGGATTTCACGGAGATTGATTCGCACACATTCACGTGAAAATGCGAGATCGTCCGGCGTATTCCGATCGATTTCCCTGAGTTCGTCTAACAGGTCTTTTTTTCGGATAGGCTGGAGAATTTCACCGACTTCCACAAGCCAGTCGAGCAGGGAAGGATCACGAACGAGAATATCGGTCAAGAACACGGAGCCGTGGGTGATGGTGATCAGGAGTTCAAAAAACTTTGGATTGTTTTCCATGATGCCAAAAAGGGTTGCGTGCGCATTGTATGCATCGGCGATGAGTCTGAAATGCTCCAGGGTGCTTCCCGGGTCGGGAAGTTCGGAGAGTGCGTGCAGGAGGTTGGGAAGAAATTGCTCTATGGAAGAATGGAGTGCCGTTTCCGCGGTACTCGAACAGGTAGCATGAACGAGTTGAGATAGATTTCTCGCGCTCTGTTCGGGATGATGAAATCCCAGATTTTCCAGGAAACGCTTGACCTTCTCATCATCGGGCGGGCTGCATACCGCCCGTATGGCCATGGCTTCGAATGACTCGCTGCTTTCGATATTGAATATATCATCATAAATCATTCGCACCTTCAGGAGCATTTCATCGAGTTCTCCGGAGAGATTATCCCGCGAGAGGGAAGAGGATAGTTTCGCCAACTCGGCCGGTGTTGCCGGCAGCTTGAATGACGGCTGAAATTCCCGCCACTGCAGCACGTTTTCAACTCGGCGGTAGAGTGTATATGCGGTGAAGAGTGTCGTGTATTCCTCGGGGCTCAGTGCGCCGAAATCCCTGAGCTTCTCGAGTGCGGCCAACGTGCCCGTACACCGTACCTCGGGATGCTTTCCCCCCATGATAAGCTGAAGACACTGGGTGATAAATTCGATATCCCTGATACCGCCTGGCATGAGTTTCAGGTGGGTTTTTTCGCTCCCTTCCGCTATGATCCGCGATTCGATCTGGTTTTTCAATGCGACGATTTCACGATTCGGACTCCTCGTAAGACTCGCGGGGAAAATAAACCGCTGTAGTGATCCGAGAAAGGCATGCCCGGCATCGATATTACCGGCAACCGGCCGCGCCTTGAGGAGCATCTGACGCTCCCATGCTTCACCCCGCATTTCGAGGTACCGGTGGTAGTCGGCAGTTGTACGAACCAGGGGACCGGATGCGCCATCCGCCCGGAGCCTCGTGTCTACCCGGTAGAGGTAGCCGAGTTCGGTCGCTTCGGTCAGGAGTTGGGTGAGGCGCTCAGCGAGGGACGTATGCATGTTCATGTCTTCAAAGGAGTTCCACCCGCTTTTTTCTGCGCAGAGATACAACAGGTCGATATCAGAGCTCACATTCAGTTCATTGCCGCCGAGTTTACCCAGCCCGAGCACAAAAAAGCTGTCCGTGCGCAATCCGCCGGTATATTTCCGGGAAAATTCCTTATGTGCGATGGAGAGGCACGACTCGATAACCACATCGGCAAGCAGGGAGAGTTCGGCGGTTATCTCGGAGATCGGTATGTCCTGCTTGACATTACGGGCGCAGATGCGTATAAGGTGGACTGTATGGAAGAGATGAACAGCCCTGATTCGCTCGGAAAGAGTTGTTTCACGGGTACAGTGGGTGCCGAGGAAGTCGGTATAGTACTCCCGGTCCTCATGAAATTCGAACGGGTTGCGTAATGAAGAGAGACAGGACAAAATCTGCTCATCCGAACCGAGACGGATTGAGAGAGCGCCGCTCGCGGAAAACGTACCGGCGAGTATGAACGGCATTTCCCGTGAAAATGACGGCAGATCGAGCGCTGTATGTGAGGAGCTGAGAAAATGGTCGAGGCGGAGCAGTCCCTGCTCGGGAGCATCTGAAAACAGGAGTGTGGCAATCGTTTCGGTGATTAGAGCGGGATCTTTGAATGAATAATTATTTATTATATCCCGGATTGTATGAATAATGTTATCCGGTATATGTGCTGATTTCAGGGGCGATTCTGTGCCGTTGCCAAGTGCTGTGATCCCTTGAATTAATACGCTTAAGCTTTTTTTATTCAATAAGATCATGGAATTTACCGTAATTTCGACATTAAAATCAAATTTATTAATTATACGCTAATATAATAAAAAAATGCTTGCATGACAAATGAATAATTATTACATTACCCAAAAGAATCCATGCTGCCTTCCCGGCGAGGGAGCCGGCAAGAGGGAGAAGCAGTTCATGAAAAAGATTGAGGCATATATTCGGCCGTTTAAACTTGACGATGTTAAAGGGGCCCTCACAAAGGTCGGTGTTAAAGGCATGTCGGTCACTGAAATAAAAGGTTTCGGCCGTCAGCGGGGGCACAAGGAAATCTACCGGGGCAGCGAATATACTGTTGATTTTCTACCAAAAATCAAGATTGAGACGGTTGTCAAGGACGATGAGCTTGAGGAAGCTATCGACGCCATTATCGAAAGCGGTACGACCGGGCGAATGGGTGATGGAAAGATTTTCGTCTTCGATGTCATGGATGCGATCAAAATTCGTACTGGTGAGAGTGGCGAGACGATATTGTAAGTCTTTTAGAATAATTACTTCGTGATGTATGATTTCTCTGTTTCTCCTCGCTCTGCCGCC
>CAYWBT010000151.1:1509-8188 GCA_964456585.1 uncultured bacterium | reverse complement strand
TGACAACGCGGAATACCCCCTCGTTTTTCGGCACCGGCACAATTGCGTCGAGATCGATCTCGGTTGGCGCAATGAAGGGCATATGCTCCGCCTCGGGCATGAAATCGAGCATATCGGGCGTCGTGACAAAGAGCAGGTCCGCGAACCGCTTCGCGATGGCGATGCGCAGGAACTGCACGCGGCTTTCACAGGTACCCGCGGGATAATCGCACTCCTGGCAGATATTCAGGTCCTGATTCAGGCGCATGTTGACTGACCGCAGACGCAGGTCGCAGCCCCGGAAATGGAGGACGATGAGTTTCCCCATCTTCCTGAGGGAGGTCAGTTCACGGCCGTCGTAACTCAAGAACGTGGTGGAGTGAATGTGGATTACATCGTAGTGGCGAAGGACCTTCATGAAGTAATAGATACTCACAAAGGGCATGAACAGGGACCAGGGGATGGCGTAATCGTAGCCCCGCGAACCGACATGGAGCCAGCCGCCTTCCGGGTGCATCACGAGGAACGACGAGTGCACCCCCAGCTTTCTCATGACCCGCGAGACCATGAAGGGTTTGTGGCTAAGGGTCGAAATATGAAGCACCGACCGAACCGAATGCGGCGGATTCGAATTCGGGAGGAAAATCCTGAAATACAGGTCGAAAAGCATCCAGACACCATTTTCATAGAGGCGGTAGAATGAGACAGCCGCTCTCTTGAGCGGGGGAAACTGAATCAGGAAACGGTTAAGACGGTAGAGACTCATGATGTCCGCGCATCCATTCCTCAAGAAAAAGCAGGTTCCAGAGCTTCGTTGAACAGTCGAAATTTTCAGTGTGTGCATCAACCAGTTTTTCTATCCCGTGACGATTGAAAATGTGTGGAAGATACTCTGAATCGAGCAGTTTGTGACGCACATCCTTGTTTAGTTTTGTCGCAAACCAAATGCCGAGGGGAACGCCGAATCCCATTTTCCGACGGTCGATGATGCTGGCGGGATAGCGTTTCTTCGCGAGCCGTTTCAGCAGGTGTTTCTTGTCGTAGTTGATCGCGTTATCGATTGTTTCTTCCTTCAACTTGAATTCCGCTGGTATCGTCGCGGCAAATTCCACGAGGTGATGATCGAGCAGGGGAACGCGCGTCTCTAAGGAATTCGCCATGGAAGCAATATCAACTTTGGTCAGGATGTCGAACGGCAGGTATGCCATGAGATCGAGATTCTGCAGCCTGCTGATGAGGGGCTGCCTGCCGATATCCATCAATGCCCGCCGCCCCGGGACATGGTCGCGAACCACGGATTGGTACTCGTCCCTGAGAAGCTCTCGTCGTTCACCGGGTGAAAAATGGCGGGCGGTATAGCAGTGCAACTCGTACGCCTTGTCGATCACATCACCGAATCCTGCCCACTGTTTCAACAGCCAGTAATAATAAAACCCCAGCCGCAGGAACCGCTGCTTGAATGACAATACGCGGTCTCCCCAGGATCGGTTCATCTCACGGAGAACCGTCTCGTAGCTGTTGTATCCGGCAAAGTTTTCATCACCGCCGTCACCGCTCAGTACCATCTTGACATTTTTCCGCGCCATGCGCGAGACGTAATATGTCGGAATGGCGGACGAATCAGCAAACGGCTGGCCATAGTGACGGGTCAGGAGGGGTAAAAGGCTCAGCGATTCCGCCTCCACTATCTCGGTATGGTGTTCTGTATGGTTGATCTCGGCAACCTGCTTCGCGTAGTCGAGCTCGGAAAAATCGCTCTCCTTGAAACCGATGCTGAATGTCTTGACCGGCTGCTCAAGTATCTCCGCCATGTACCCGGTCACCAAACTCGAATCGATACCGCCGCTCAGAAAAGCACCGTAGGGCACATCGCTGACGAGCCTGATCCTGACCGCTTCCCTGACCTCCTCGTCGAGAAGGTGTTCCCAGTCCTCGATGGTGAGCGACCTGTCTTCACGGAATTTGAGCGACCAGTAGCGGCTCCGGGAAACATCACCCGTGGCGAGGTCGATCTCGATCAGGTGCGCCGGCGGCAGGGAATAGACGTCCCGGTATATCGTCCGGGGTGCATGAATATACTGCCAGTAGAGGTAGTCGTCGAGCGATTCTATATCCAGCTTGAACGGCCCCACGGATCGGTAGAGGGGTTCCAACTCACTCGAAAAAAAGAGAGAACCGTTCCTCTCGGCATAGAAGAGCGGTTTGATACCGAGCCGGTCACGGGCCAGGAGCACCTTCTTTTTCTCGAAATCCATGGCAGCGAAGGCAAACATCCCGCGGAACCGATGCACACATTCGGAACCCCACGCGAGAAAGGCATTCAGGACAACTTCCGTATCGGAACGGGTCTTGAATGTGCAGCCGAGCTTCTTCAGCTCATCTCGTATCTCGGGGAAATTGTAGACTTCCCCGTTGTAGGTGATCATCCCGCGCCGGTCGGCGCTGTACATGGGCTGGTGACCGCCCGCGAGATCGATGATGGAGAGACGCGCCTGGCCGAAACACACGCTTTCGACCACCTCGACACCGAATTCGTCGGGTCCCCGGTGACGCAGGAGTTCGACACCTTTCTGAACCGAATCGATCCATTCGCCGGCAGGTTTTCCATCAAGATTACATACACCAAAGATTCCACACATGAAGTTACTTATTCCGTTCCCATGTTATTTCCGGATTGTCAGCTCCCGAAAGAATGAATGATTTCAAACGCACTATTTAAAACAAACTGCTTATTACCTGCCGCCGGTAAAAAAACACCGCTCGTAACCGTGATCCCGACAACCCAATCCTTCCCCCCGGCGGCACAGAATGAAGGCTTCCTGAATTATGATACCTTTTTCTGCGCGATTACGTGGTGGTTTGCCAAATCGGGGAGTGTGCGCTTGATATTCTCGAATCCGACGTCACGAAGCCAGTTAACGATTTCATCCCAGCGGTACAGGTCGTTGATATCGGGTGAGATTGCATCGAAATAGCCATGGAGATATTTCTTGCCGTACTTCTCCTCGATCTTCCTGATCTTCTCGTTAAACGGCAGGTTCCGGGTACTGCACCGCATGTTGAAGATGTCGTGATAATACTGGTAGTCACCGAGGTCGTTCGGTCGCGGCTCGCCATACAGCATCAGGAAGAGGTAGCCGCCCGGTTTTACGTACCTGATGAGGTTTCGGAATCCCCGGTAGGTATCACCCGTGTGATGGAGCACCCCGAAACACCAGACCATGTCGTAGTCTTCTGCAAATCCGAGGTCTTCGAGGATATTCTTTTTGTATACCCCAAAACTGTCGCCGAATTCCTCCGCTACCTTGCGAGTCGAAGCAATCCCTGCATCGGAAATGTCGAATGATGTGCATTCGGCGACTCCCAGCTTTCCAAAACCGTACGTCCAGCGCCCCTGGCCGCAGCCGGCATCTATAACTTTCTTTCCCCTGAACCAATCGGCATGAAGATCGGAAAATCGACAGATTGTATCGGTGACACCGTGCTTCCATTCGTCGCTGCTCAGCATGGCATGGCCTTCGGGGAGTTGCGCCCACTGGTGGTCGAAGCTATCCCTGGTCTGCTGAAAAATCGGCAGTTCATTCATCTTTTCAGCCACGAGATGGCGGAGGAGTGTTCTCAATCCGCTCACTTCATCAAGTAAAAAACCGACCTTTGCCTCAAGAAAACGAATTCGTTCCTCCTGGGAATACTGATCCGGGTCGTATGAGGGAATCTCATAGTCCATGGCTGGTTTTCTCCCAAATGTATGGTGAAGTTTTCTTTTTATTCTGCGCCAGTTCATCAACAAATCTCTTCTTCACTGGTAAAGAGAAAATCTTATGTTCTTTCATCGGTACATCGGTATTGCATTAATCGATTGTACTTTCTATTATCCGTCGTACTCTTTGGGCCCGTCATCGCATAAATGATGAACTTCACTACTTCTCAGATACAATCACGAAGGTGGTTGTTAAAGCAATCGATCATCTTCGTAACCGAAAACTCTTTCAGGCGCTCACGAGCATTATCGCCCAGTCTCCTGCGTTCATCGGGACGCTCGACAAGGTACGAGAGCTTGTCAGCGAGTTGTTTCACCGAACCCACCTCAACATACAGGGCTTCCTGTCCCTCGCGAGCCACATCGAGCGCACCGGTTCTGTTCGTGGAAACAGAGGGCAGCCCGTACGACATGGCCTCCATCATCGCATTCGGCATACCTTCAAAATCGGAGGGCATTACAAAAATGTCAGCGGCACACAGGTAGGCGTAAATATTGTCAACACGACCGGCAAACAGGATCGTAGGCATACCATGAAATTCAACAAAATTCTGTACATATTTTTGTGTAGGGCCGTCACCACACAGTATACAATATATGGCCTTTTCGGGATGTTGCTCAATGACTTTTTTTAACGCCTTAGCCAGGATCAATTGCCCCTTCTCCTCTGAAAACCTGCCCATATGCGCCACGACTACCGCTTCATCGGGAATATCAAAGCGTGCCCGAATTTCTCTTCGGTGGGCACTCCGTTCCTCATCAGACAGGGGATGGGGCTCGATGCCATTGGAACAGACACGAATCGATTCCTCCGGGATTCCCTGCCATGCGGCATAGTCCTTCCGGAGCGGCGTACTGTTGACGATGATCTCGTCAAGGTGAGGTATCATTTTCTTATGTGCCTTGAACAACAGGGGCCCGATGGTCGTCCAGCCGAACGAGGGATTGAACGTTCTGATACAGAAAACAATGCGGGGGACTCTGGCAATCGATGCCGCAACAAACGTCAGCATCGCCACTTCATGTCCCCACCCGACTACAATATCGGGACGCAGGTATTCAAAATCCCTCCATAACTTATATATCTGGATTACTTGAAGAGAGCGGTAGGAAGCATTTAACGTCCAGCGCCCGACCAAACGAGAGAGCCATGATCCCCTGATATATCTGTTACTCTCGAGTTGTACATTCTTGCGATATAAATAATTCACCTCGGGAAAAACTTCGGTCGTATCGTGAACAAATTTCCCACCCTCACTGTTCTCACAGAGATTCATTATCTGGCGCTGGGTGCCCCCGAGATCGAAACTGCAGGTCACATGGATTACTTTTTTGAGGGATTTGTCGGAAATCTGAGCGGGTTTCCGCCAGGTTCTAATTCTATCTGCATGGACACATATAAATCCCAAAATGAGCGGGTGCAGTCGAACAGCTACGCGCGTACCTTTGTCCCACAACACTGAAGGGAGAGCCTTAATGAAATGCCCGAAGCGTCTTATCACTTTCATGGGGTATAAAAAGGATAGGATCAAAAATAAAACAGCCTTAACGACAGGAAACCTTTTTACATGCTGACAAATAGTTTTAGTAGTCGCAAGAAATCCATATTTCTGAAAGTTTGACGTTAATTTCCTTATCTTTGTTGTGAGATTGGTTTTGAAATATACTTTCAAATATTTATCTGCCATTTCCCCAACAGGAAATCTCTTTTTAATAAAATCATGACCGGCTTTACCTAATTTTTTCGCTTTCTTCCTGTCAAGGAGTAGTTTGACAACATTTGACGTCAAACCTTTTATATCTCCGACAGGGACTAAACCGGACATCTTATGAGACAGAACTTCTCTAGTACCGCCGGCGTTGGCAGCGACTATCGGAACGCGGAGATACTGTGCCTCCATAAGCACATTGGGGGTGCCCTCTATTTCTGCTGTATGGAGAACAATGTCACTGGCTTTTATCAGAGAATAAACATCATTCCGTCTGCTGAGCAGGATAATGGTTTCTTCGAGATTTTTTTGATTTATATAAGCTCTCACCTCATCAGTCAGAATTCCTGTTCCTATCAAAAGCACTTTAAGCGTGTGAATCTCTTCTTTTACTTTTTCTATGACATCAATAAAATCAAATGGTCTCTTCTCCGGGCTCAACCTTAAAATCCCGACAACAAGAGGAGCTTCCTTATCTATTCCAAAAGAATCACGGATGTTTTTCCTGCTTTGTTCTTCAACTGGATCGAGTTGTGTAAAATCGATCCCATTATGTATCACCGTAATCCTGCCCGGAGGAAGAGTGAGCCATTCGGCATAATCCTTTGCCCCAACCTTTGAGTTGTTTGTTAAAACAATCCGATTACTTTTGAGCAAAATCTTATACAATTCTACAAATCCAAAGGTGTTCATGGTGGGGAAATGCGTGGGATTGAGATTTCGTCCACTAAGAACGATTCGGGGTATTCCGGCTATCAATCCGGCAAAACCACCGATAATATTGGAATAATCGAGCCAGCAGTGGAGCACATCCGGTTTCAATGAAAGCAATTCATTCACCAAACCCAGAATATGCCACTGGAGAAAATCCGGGATAAGTTCGAGCATGGTGAAGTTCAGCTGGGGATTATCGGGAAGCTTTTTGCGGAGGTCGTCAAGCGGGCACGGCTGCACGACTTTCACAGGAACCTTGTGGTCATGCAGATAGGCGTAATAATGACCATCCGTCCCTTCCAGAGAGATGGTGAGTACGGAACTGTCAATACCATGATCACGAAGGTATATCACCAAATTGCTTAACTGCCGTTCAGCGCCTCCTGGGCCCAGTTGCCCAATGTAGTGAACTACCTTTTTTTTATCTTCCCCGCCGGGGGAGATACTGGATAGTAACCGTTTATTGTCCTGCTTGATTTCATGTTCGAGTTTGTATCTACTGTACATTCACGTTCCT
>CAYWBT010000151.1:0-1409 GCA_964456585.1 uncultured bacterium | reverse complement strand
CCCCGGTAGTCCTCCCAGAGCCACTCCCCGCTGTCGAGAAGTTCGTCCACAAATTTCTGTATTCCCGGGAATACCGGCTTGTAGGGGGAATAATCATGAAAAGCGATGACCGCATCATCTGACAGGTACGGATAAAAATGATAGAAATCAGCCCGTACCTCATCGTACGTATGAAACGCATCGATGAATAACAGGTCGATCGGTCCGCTTGTCCAGTTCACGTCCCGTGACTTCATTCGATAAAAAACAAGCAGTTCTTTCCAGGGATCGGTGTTTCCCATAAACTTTTCATAATCTGTCTGGCTGTTCACTATTGTCGAACCATCGGTATCACTATCTGATGTGATGAGAGGATCAACCGCATGGACGATATTCCCACTCTCCTGAGAACCCAGCAACAGGGCAACCGTCGATTTGCCACGAAAACTGCCGAGTTCCACGATGGTTCCCCGAGCATACCGTGCCATACTATAGAGCGACTCCGCCTCAATCCGATGCATATGCCCCTCTATCTTATCCACCAACTTCATGTCTTCTTCGGGGACATCGGCCGGAATCACCGGTGGCGACAGAACCTGTGCTTTCCATTCATACGTATCATCTGGGGATTTCTCGGTACCATCGATGTCACGATGTTGTATGGTTCCAGCAGGGGACTGGATAACATGTTGAATGTTTTTAAGATTAGATACTATCGTTGAGAGTTCCCGCTCACGATCAACCAGCGTTTTCTCCCGGTCGGCAAGCTCCATTTCCTTTTGACTCAACTGGTGCTCAAGAGAAGAACGCTTTGAACTCTTCAATACCCAAGACAAATTTTTTCTCAGGAAGTTGAACATGTGTCTCCAGCTAATTTGCTAAACGTTGTTAATCTCGCTCCCGTTTAACCTCTACGGTCATGCCCATGAGAATAATTATGTAGTTTCTTTTTTAGCCTCAACAATCATAATAAAGCCGAGGTGAAGGAAATCTAACACCCCGTTAAGGAAGGGTGTAATTCTCATGTCTAACGCATCAATTCTCTTCATGAATTCGGATTCTGTCCCATTGAGTGTCGAACTGAATTCATACCATCTATCCCTGCTCCTGTTTTGTTCAACAATGCTCGCTAATTTCTCTCCGAAAGATAGTTTCGTCAGGTAATTCAGCATACCCCGAACAGAACCATCGAATATGTCCTGGTTGAAACTGAATGCCGAGGCTTTCAATCCAGCCACCTGCAGCATCTTTGACATGGTTTTGCGGGTAAACATGTTCATGTGTCTCGGAATATCATCGTGCCGCAGAAACCTCCCGGGAATGCTGTTGAAGTTTGTGACAAGCGCAACCAGCGTGCCACCAGGCACCAGGATTCGATTGATTTCACGTAATGTCCCGAGCGGATCATTCACATGTTCGAGAACAGCCCA
>CAYWBT010000150.1:0-8248 GCA_964456585.1 uncultured bacterium | reverse complement strand
GCTCCATGATGGGCTCCGGCGGCATGATTGTCATGGACGAGGATAACTGCATGGTTGATGTAGCCAGGTATTTCCTCAACTTCTTGGCTGAAGAGTCCTGCGGCAAGTGTGTTCCCTGCCGTGAGGGTCTCCGTCAGATGCTCAACATCCTGAATGACATCACCACGGGGAAAGGCAACGAGGGAGATGTCGAGCTTTTGGTCGAACTTGCGGAATTCATGTCAGCGGCGTCACTCTGCGCCCTCGGCAAGACGGCTGCGAATCCTGTGATGAGCACCATCTGGCATTTCAGGAATGAGTACGAAGAGCACATCAAAGAAAAACGGTGTTCCGCGGGTGTATGCAAGGACCTCTTTACCTATACGATTAATCCGGCCAAGTGCCTCGGGTGCGGTGTTTGTGCGAAGAATTGCCCGACCGATGCCATTAGTAAAACGTCTGCACCGGCGTATGAGAAGGAAGTCGTCTATACCATCGAGCAGGAGGACTGTATTAAGTGCGGCAGCTGCATGAGCGTCTGTCCCGAAAAGGCACGAGCGGTTGAAAAAACGTCGCTTCATCCGTTTGCCGAGACAGTGTGAATCCCGACATCTTACAGAAGAAGGGAAACAAAACATGAAAAAGATAGAACTGGAAATTGACGGGAAATCTGTCCTGGCGGAGGAGGGAATGACAATTCTCGATGCTGCCAGAAAAAACGGAATTCGCATTCCGCACCTCTGTTCCAGCGATGAGCTGAAACCATTTGGCGCCTGCCGGTTATGCATGGTGGAAATTTCACAGAACGATCGGAAAAGAACCAAGCTCGTGGCATCGTGCGCCTATCCGGTAGAAGAAAATCTCGTTGTTCAGACGAATACCGAGAAGGTAAAGAAAATCCGGAGAATGATCATTGAGCTTCTCTGGCCTTCCCTCTCCGATTTGGCCAAGGAATATGGAATTACCGGATCGCGGTTTGCGCCGAAGCAGACAGACTGCAACCTGTGCGGTTTGTGTGTCCGGTACTGTGAGGAAGTCAAACACAAACATGCCGTGTACTTTAAGGGCAGGGGAATCGACCGTGAGATCAGCCTTGTTCCCGACATGATGAATGAATGTGTCTATTGCCGGGAATGCTTCGATTTGTGTACCGGCGGCCGCATCGTCGAGCAGTGTGATGAGTACTATGCGTCGTCCACGCCATAATCGTTCGTGCGCGTGAGGAATAGTGTACGAATAACCGGCACACTTCCCGTTTGGACTGATAGCGCGGGACACAACCGGTCAGGGCCATCGACATTTTCCGGAACGAGCACGGTCTCGTTCATGTCGGTGGCCCGTCTTGTTGTTGTTCGGGAATGCCGGACGATCAGAAGTATGAACCTTCTTTCCGGAAAGCAGTGTCGCCCATCTTCGCCGAAGTTTCCTCAGGCTATTTCATCGCAGCCTCTGTTGTAGTCTCCCTCTTTCTCATTCTCCGGTACCCTGAGAAACCATGCCTCATGGCCTGTTGTCACTTTTATGCATGTCCATTCCCGGCTGGTATGCTATATTTATGTACGGTAATGGCATCAGGGATTTTTCCCGTGCTGTCTCCTATCAACTGGAAGGCCCTGTCATGGCAAAGTCCGCCATATTCCGTTTCTACGAGGAACTCAACGATTTTCTTCCCCCCGCGAGGAAGAAGGTTCCCTTTCCGTACGAGTTCCGGGGAAATCCGTCCATCAAGGACGCCATCGAAGCCATCGGCGTTCCCCATGCCGAGGTCGACCTGATCCTGGCCAACGGTGAGTCGGTCGCGTTTTCCTATCACCTCCGGGATGGAGACAGAATTTCGGTGTACCCGGTCTTCGAGAGTCTTGATATTTCCCCGGTTACCCACCTCCGGGCGGCCCCCCTGCGTGAGCCCAAATTCGTCCTCGACACCCATCTCGGCAAGCTGGCGAAGTACCTCCGTCTCCTCGGATTCGATACGCTCTACGAACATGATTACGAGGATGCGCAGATAATTGCCATCTCGGTGGCGGAAAAGCGGGCAATTCTGACCGGAGATATCGGGATTCTGAAAAATAACGCGGTCACCCACGGACAATGGATCAGGTCAAAAAATGCCCGTGAGCAGGTGTGCGAGGTGCTCGAGCGGTTCGATCTCTCTTCCTGCATGAAACCGTTTACCCGGTGTACGGTGTGTAATGGTATGATCCGGCCCGTTCACAAGGAAACGGTTGCCGACCACTTGGAACCCCGTACCTTACGCTGCTATGACGAGTTCTACCGGTGTGCATCGTGCGGAAAGGTATACTGGAAAGGTTCACACTACCAGAGAATGAAGGATTTTGTTGCGGCGCTGCAAGATCGATACCGGCAATGATTTGGAGGGTAAACACCGCTTTTCGAGAGTGTTCTCCTACTGTTGATCGATGTCACACGAGCAGGTGTCAGCTTTGAGAATGGTGATTGACAGGAATTCAACGTTGCAATCATCATATAAATATAGTATAATTAATGTCTATATTTTACGAAATGTTACGGGATAATGACAGTAATCGGAAAAAATGCACCCGGCCGTAACCGAGGTTGATCACCTAATTAGACAAAGGCAGTTAACATGAAACATGAGGTTTTAGATAGGAAAAACAGGGAAAAATTAGAGGCAGTGAAGAACAATAAAGTTCTCGAAATTGTGACCACCTATGCTGAACTATGCAAACCTTCTCGTATCACGGTTATAACCGATACTCCGGGAGATCATGCCTATATACGGGAAGCAGCCCTGAAAACCGGGGACGAGAAAAGACTTGCGATGGAGGGTCATACCGTTCATTTTGACAGTGCTTTCGACCAGGCGAGGGACCGTGCGAATACGAAGATACTGGTGCCGAAAGGCCAGAAATTGGGCAAGCGGATCAACACCAGCGACCGTGAAAAAGGGATCGAGGAGATCTTCGCCTTGCTGGAGGGGATTATGAAGGGGAAGGAGCTGTTCGTGTGCTTTTTCTGCCTTGGTCCGAATAATTCCCGGTTCTCCATCCCCTCCCTGCAGTTGACCGATTCCGCCTATGTCGCCCACAGCGAGTCGATTCTCTACCGCCCCGGCTATGATGAATTCAAACACTTGGCTGGCGAGGGAGAATTTTTCCATTTCGTTCATTCGGCGGGGGAACTCGATGATCGTGGGAATACGAAAAATATCGACAAGCGTAGGATATATATCGATCTGGAAGGAAACCGTGTACTTACGGTGAACAACCAGTATGCGGGCAACAGTGTCGGCTTGAAGAAGCTGGCGCTGCGCCTGGCCATCAAGAAATCAAACCAGGAGGACTGGCTCTGCGAGCACATGTTCATCATGGGGACTCGGCCGCTCGAAAAGGAACGGATCACCTACTTCACCGGTGCGTTTCCCTCCGCGTGCGGCAAGACCTCGACTGCCATGATTCCCGGACAGACCATTATCGGTGACGATATCGCGTACATCAAGCCGGGCGATGACGGCCGTGCCTATGCGGCAAATGTCGAGCAGGGAATTTTCGGCATTATACAGAATGTCAATCCTGTCGATGATGCCCTCATTTACCGTGCGCTCACTACGCCCCGCGAACTGATTTTTTCCAATGTATTGATCAATGACAGTACTCCCTACTGGCTCGGTATGGGCGAGGAACTCCCCGCGGAGGGAGACAATTTTACCGGCGCATGGCGGCGCGGAAATAAGGATGCCGAAAGTCATGAAATACTGCCCGCCCACAAGAACGCCCGGTACACGATCCGCATCAGCGATCTGGAGAATGCTGATGAAAATTTATACAATCCCGATGGCGTTCCCATCTCGGGATTTATTTATGGGGGCAGGGATTCTGATACCTCTCCGCCGGTTGTCGAATCGTTGAGCTGGGCGCACGGTGTCTTTATGGGAGCGGCGCTGGAATCGGAAACGACCTCGGCGACCCTCGGGAAAGAGGGGGTGCGGAAACACGATCCGATGGCGAACATCGACTTCCTCGTCATCCCCCTCGGAACATACATCCAAAACCATTTGAAATTCGGCGACGAACTCGATATGCCCCCTAAAATTTTTGTCACCAATTACTTTCTCAAGGAGAACGGCCGTTTTCTCAATGAGATAGTTGATAAAAAAATATGGCTTCTCTGGATGGAAGGCAGGGTTCACGATGAATTTGAGGGCATCACGACGCCGATAGGAATCATCCCACGATACACCGATCTCGAACGGCTGTTCAAGGACGTCTTCCAGCAAAACTATACCCACGAAGATTATGAGCAACAGTTTTCGCTCCGAACGACCCAACTTCTGGAACGCCTCGACAGAATTGAGAAAATATACCGGGAAGAACATGATGTCCCGGAAGAATACCAGCGTCATATCGTTCAGCAGAGGACGCGTCTCCTTGATGCGCGGGAACGGTGCGGGAAAGAAAGTATTGTTCCCCGCGAGCTCGAATAGCATCTTTTTTTTGGATGTCATTGCCGTATCCGTAAGGCAAAAATGCGCCGGGTGAAGCTGGTTACATGGTATCTTTTTTCGGACGTATGAAACCGGTGATGAAATCATGAGCGTTCAAACGAGACGAACCTTTCTCATCCGTCTCTCCACCAGCACCGTTCTCTCTGCCCGGGCGCTTTCATCGTCTGCCCGTGCGACGGGTATGCGAACGGGTATGCAGGGCCGGGTGACCTTCATGGCGGTCGGCGATATCATGATGCACGCGCCGATGATCAGGGACGGCTTCGATCCGGAGAAAGGCACCTACGATTTCTCTCCGTACTTTGAATATGTCACTCCCCTCCTTCGTCGAGCCGACTGGGTTTTCGGCAATCTTGAGACCCGTCTTGCAGGGGCTGATGTCAAGATACGGACGCAAAAAGGCAACGTACACGGCTACACCGGCTATGCCTTCTTCAATGCCCCGGAACAGCTCTCCCGCGACCTGAAACGAGCCGGTTTCACCCTCCTCTCGACCGCAAACAATCACTGCCTCGACCGCTCACTGGAAGGTATTTCGAGGACGAATGAAACGCTCGAAGCAGCCGGATTGATGCAGACGGGTACCTTTGCCAGCCCCGAAGACCGCGATTCGGTCAGGATACTGGTGAAAAATGGTATAAGTATGGCGGTGTTTGCCTATACCTACGGTACCAACGGTATTCCGCTGCCGCCGGGCAGAGAGTACCTGGTCAACCTGATTGATCCTGACCTGATCGGGGCGGACATCGAACGCGCCCGTAAGCTCGGCGTCGATCTCATCGCCTGCAGCGTACATTTTGAAGGTGAGTACCAGCGCTTCCCGAATGAGAAACAGCTCGCACTCTCCGAAACCATCCTGGCCCTGGGGGCGGATATTATCCTCGGTCACCACTCCCATGTCGTGCAGCCATACCAGGTGCTGCAAGTTCCCGGGGGCTCGAAGAAAGCAGCCCTCTATTCCATGGGGAATTTCATTTCAAACCAGACCGGACGCGACACCGACCTGGGAGTAATCTTCCGCATCGATATCGAGAAGCATCCACCCAGGAAGGCGGTCATTACCAGTATTACACCTCTTCCGACCCGTGTGTACCGGGCCCGGTACGGCACCAGGAAACGCTGGCTGGTTCTTCCGGTGCGAGAGGTGCTCGAGCGGGGCGATGCCTCCGGTCTGCCCTCCTCGCTGCTGAAAGAGCTCGAACAGCAGCTCCCGTACCTGGAGGATCACCTGGCCTCGATGATGCAGACATCAAAAGGATGAGAGCGCCCCGATACGGCATGGATTTCACCCAAGATAATAATCCCACCATACCATAAAAATACCCACCTGCCGGGCCAATGTTATCGTGCAGTGACGCCGGCCTTTTTTAGGTCTTGACTCACCGCAGGGGAGACGTCATATTAGTAGTGATATTCTTGGTTAGATGTAACTGAATTTATTGCAGTAAAGATATCTTTCTCATCGTTCCCGTGAAAGGAGCAGTATCATGGCCACCAGCAAGACAACACGCCGCACGTTTCTGAAATCCGCCGCCGCAACAGCGGGCACCCTCGCCCTCGGCGGACTGATCCCCTCGTCCGTACTCGGTGCGAACGATCGTGTCAACTTCGGTATCATCGGGGTTGGTGGTATGGGTTCAGGCCACCTTGAACGGCTCGTGAATAACCGTGAAGAACGGAATGTCGGTGTACCCGCGGTCTGTGATGTATACAAGCGACGCCTCTCCCGTGCCCAGAACGTGTGCGGCGGCGATGGCTACATGGATTACCGTGAATTACTCGACCGCAAGGATATCGATGCGGTTCTCATCGCAACACCCGACCACTGGCACTCCAAGATCAGCATCGACGCCATGGAAGCGGGCAAGCATGTCTACTGCGAAAAACCAATGACCCTCACGGTCGAACAGGCGCTGGAGGTTCGGGATACGGTCAAGCGAACCGGTAAAGTCTTTCAGGTCGGCCCGAACAGGACAGCGGACGAGCAGTACTGGGTGGCGCATGAGGCGATCACGAACAACCGTCTCGGGAAGGTTACCTGGGCGCAGTCCAGCTACAACCGCAATATCCGGGGCTGCGGTTTTAACACGTGGTTCCTCATCGACGAGACGGCCGGACCACACATGAGCGGAGAGGACTTCATCGACTGGGATATGTGGCTCGGTCACAAGTGGGGGCTTGCCCCGCGTATTCCCTGGAATCCCGAACATTTCTTCCGTTTCCGCAAGTACTGGCCCTACAACGGCGGTGTGGCGACCGATCTGCTCTACCATATGCTCGCGCCACTCCTGATTTCCATTGCCGGCAGGGATGGTGAATATCCCTACCGTGTCAGCGCCAACGGCGGGCTGTACATCGAAAAGGACGGCAGGGATATTCCCGATGTATTCATGATAAACATAGATTACAAGAGCGAATTCACCGTCAGCCTCGTGAGCGTCCTGACGAACAACGAGTCAGTTCCCACCAAAATTTACGGGAGATACGGCACGATCGAATTTACCGGTCAGCCTGTCATGACCGGCAACGGCGATTTTGTGAAGGAGTTTAAAGAACACAACGACGGTTATACCCAGGTGACACTCCCGGCGGCACAGACACGGGATGGGTATGTCGCACTCCAGGACAATTTCATTCAGGTGATCCGCGAGGGAGGCGATCTCTATTGCGGCGTCGATCTCGGCACTGCGACCATGGTTGCAATCAAGTTGGGTGTGGAGTCATATCGCCAGAGCAAGATGATGATCTGGGATGCAGAGAATGAAAAGCTGGCGAATGCCTGATTTTTGTATTCACCGCAGCTGGAGAACGGAAAGCCGCGGTACAGTCCGCGGCTTTTTTGTACAGTACACTATTTGGAGCGGGCATGAAAGATGGCCGAGAAATTTGGACTGTGCCAGCGCACGGCAGTCAAACGTACGCCCTGCTTCCTCAATTCTTCATGGACTCCGGCTGGCCGGTGGTTTCCAGGACGCTTAACCATTCGGGGCCGTTCGGGGCGAGTTGTTTTTTCTTCATGATGACAGCCGCCATGGGAATGTGAGTAAACGTGTTATGCCAGGATCCAATGACCATCTTTGTGCGGCCCGACATGGCGGCGTGAACCGCGTTCTGCGCGAGACGGTTACAGAAGATGCTGTCGTCGGAATTCGCCGGCGATGACCTGATGATGTAGCTTGGGTCGATGTACTTGACCGTGGCGGCATTCCAGCCGGAGCTGAATCGAGCGGCAATCTTATCGCGGAGAAACACACCGATATCGCCAATTTTAATGTTCCCTGAGGCATCGACACGTTTGTCCCCATGCTCCTGTTTCATAATATCCTTGCCGGCTCCTTCCGCAACAACGACGAGCGCATGCCGTCGTTCGAGCAGGCGTTTTTCGAGAACCGTAAGAAATCCGTTTCGGCCATCGATATCAAACGGTACTTCGGGAATCAGCACGAAATTGGCATCACCGTTCGCCACGGCAGCCATGGCGGCAATGAAACCGGAATCCCTGCCCATGAGTTTCACAACAGCGACACCGTTAAATGCTCCGCGTGCCTCCTCATGACCGACACTCAGTACCTCTTCCGCAATGGAAACCGCGGTCTGGTATCCGAACGACCGCTCGATGTAACCAATATCGTTGTCGATGGTTTTCGGGATGCCGATCACCGAGATTTGCATGCCGCGATGGCCAATTTCCTCGGTGAGGGCCAGTGCTCCCCGCTGTGTGCCATCACCGCCAATAGTAAAGAGGATAGAGATACGCTCACGCTCGAGGAAGTCAACCATTTC
>CAYWBT010000149.1:0-8316 GCA_964456585.1 uncultured bacterium | reverse complement strand
TCATGGCGGTGGCTTGTCCGGAGGGAAGACATGAAATACAGCTTCTGTTCCGGTCCGCACCCTATGAAACGGGAAAAAAGATGACCATGGCGTCATTGCTCTTTATCGTCGGAAGCATTGGGATTTCCGGGATAACCGGAATGGTACAACGAAAGAAAACAGCATTGTGAAGGTATTGCTGACAGGTGCCACCGGGTGTATTGGGAGGTCGCTGCTCAGGTACAAACCGGCTGATTGTGATATCGAGCTGCTCCTGAGCCCGACCAGTTTACAGCTTCCGGGTTTTGCCTGGTACCGTACCGATGTCTCGGTATTCGAGAAAACAAGGATGGCGATTACCTGCTCGTGTCCTGATGTTGTTGTCCACTTGGCGGCATTGTCTTCTCCCGATCGCTGTGAACTAGAACCGGACCGTGCCCGACAGGTCAACACCGATGGGGCCGAACATGTGGCACGGGCGTGCAGGGAGTGCGGGGCGCGAATGGTGCTGTTTTCCACCGACCATGTTTTCGATGGCGCGGCAGGCCCGTATTCAGAGACGGACAGGCCGAAACCGGTCAATGTCTACGGACAGACGAAACTGGATGCCGAGCACGTGGCTGCTGCCGTAATCAGCGGTCTGTTGGTCATCCGTATTGCCTTTGTCATTGGGAAACGGGGAGTGGACAGCCCGCATAATTTTTTAAGCAGCCTAATCGAACAGTTGCGGGCGGGAACGCCGGTCAAAGTATGGAAAGACCAGCACAACACTCCCGCCTATCTCGAGGAACTCTCACAGGTGCTCTGGATGCTGATTCGGAAGAAAGTAACCGGCATCGTTCACTATGGAACGAGCGACAGACTAACCCGATATGACATGGCGCGCAAGGTTTGTGAAATCATGGAGTTATCCGAGTCACTTGTTGAACCGGTGAAGGTTTCCGACCTGGAGCTTCCGGCCAAGCGCCCGCTCGAGAGCGGATTTATTACCCAGAAGGTGCACGATATACTTGGAATGCCGCCGACCACGTTTACAAATGCGCTTTTACACATGACTGAAAGGCCCTAAGGGGGAGGGACATGAAGGGGCTCATCGTTATACCCACCTACAACGAAAAGGACAACATTGAAGGTATAACCAGTGCGGTGCTCGAACTGCCGTATGATTTCAATATCCTTATCGTTGACGATAGTTCTCCCGACGGCACCGGTGAAATCGCCGACAGACTCGCCGCCGAGGACGGCCGTATCTACGTCTTGCATAACAGTGAAAAAAAGGGAATCGGCCCGGCGTACATCGCCGGTTTCAGGTGGGGTCTCGCAAGAGATTATGACCTCCTGTTCGAGATGGATGCCGATTTCTCGCACCGTCCGCACTATTTGCACGATTTCATGAAAGCGATCGAGGATGCTGACCTGGTACTCGGCTCACGGTATATTTCGGGAGTCAATGTGGTCAACTGGCCACTGGGAAGGTTGCTCCTCTCTTATTTTGCGAACGTGTATTCGAAAATCGTGACAGGTCTCCCGGTGAACGATGCAACCGGCGGCTTTAAATGTTTTCGCCGTGAGGTACTGCAATCCCTCGACCTTACCCGCATCAAGAGCAGCGGGTACACCTTTCAGATCGAGATGACCATGCGGATTCATACGATGGGATTCCGCATTCGGGAAATACCGATCATCTTCTACGACAGGACGAAGGGAGCCTCCAAAATGTCCTTCCGCATAGCCCGTGAAGCCGTCTACATGGTTTGGAAGCTCAGGCTGCTAAAGATACTCGGGAGACTCTGATGGATCTGTCTGTTGTCATTGTCAGCTTCAATGTTGCCTCGTTTCTCGACCAGGCATTGATCACCCTCAGGGATTCCGCGCAGGGCCTCGAATACGAAGTGTTCGTGGTGGACAATGCCTCGATCGACAACAGCGTTGCCCTGGTCAGGGAGAAGTACCCGCAGGTAAATCTTATTGAGAACGAGGAAAACGTCGGATTTGCCCGGGCGAACAACCAGGCCCTCGAAAAAGTTACCGGGAGCTACGTGCTGTTGTTGAATCCCGATACCGTTCTGCGCCGTGACACCATCAAGACCATGGTGTCGTTTCTCGATGAGCATCCCGATGCGGGAATCGCGGGCTGCAAGGTGTTGAATCCGGACGGGAGTCTTCAACTCGCCTGCAGGAGGGGTTTCCCCACACCCGGCGTGGCCTTTTTCAAAATAGTAGGGCTTGCCAACCTTTTTCCGAAATCCCGGATATTCGGTGCCTATAACCTCACCTACCTTGATCCCGATACCACCACCGAGGTTGATGCCGTCTCCGGATCTTTCATGATGATTCGGAAGGAGGTGCTCGATCGCATCGGCTATCTCGACAACCGTTTTTTTATGTACGGTGAGGATCTCGACCTGTGCTACCGGGTGAAAGAGGCGGGATGGAACGTGTACTACGTACCAACAACCGAGATCATCCACTTCAAGGGCGAAAGCGCGAAGACCGTGCCATCGTTCAAGAATACTCGTGATTTCTACCGGGCGATGCACATCTTTGTCGACAAGCACTTTGATGATCGGTGGCGATTTTTTCCCCAGTGGCTTTTGAGCGTTGGAATTTACTCCAAGATGGCACTCGTCTATAGCCTGAATTTCCTGCGGAACATCAAGCAGCCATTAATTGATTTGCTGCTGCTTAATATTTCCCTTATATTTGGTATATTCCTGCGGTTTGGTATCGATCTGGAACACGCTCCCGATTATTCTAACCTGCAGTGGTTAAGTATTTTTATCGTATACTCGGTTCTCTACATGGTGACATTTTATTTTGTGGGGATATATCACCGGTATAAGGATAATCCTGAGCGGGCGCTCCTTGGGATTTTTATCGGATTTTTATTCAACGTTTTCATCGTGAATTTCATCAAGGAGTACAATTTTTCCCGGATCGCATCAATCTACTGCTGGGGGATTAACTCCATACTCATTTCGGGATGGCGGTTTTTCCCGGAGGCCGTCCGGGTGAAAAGATTTCAGCGCCGCGGCCGCAGAACGGTGGTAATCGGGACCATCGCCGATGCGGTTGCCCTCCGTAGAATCATACATGATTCGCGCCGCTATGCTTATGATATTATTGGCTGTGTTGAAATAGCGGTGGATGCCATTCGTGGGACGGAGATGGAAGGTCTCCATGTCCTCGGACTGGTGGACGATCTCTCCGACATAGTGAAGGAGTATTCGGTCGATGTTGTCATCCTGGTCGGCTCGAATATACCGTTTTCCAGGATTCTGAACAACGGTGCCGGCTTTGGTGCCCTGTATCCGGAATTCATGTTTGTTCCCGAGATCAATACGGCCGAAAAGGGCAGGGGGCACGATGCGGATTTCATTACGTTGATCGATATTCATTCCGGCGGAATGCTCGGACCAAAAAGGAGATAGTGCCGTATGAAGAGACTTTATAAACGATATTGGATTGCTGTTATCACTGTAGTTATGATTGTTGCGGCTCGTTCTCCGGGAACGGTATATTCCGAGAACGATACCCTGAATTACCTGGAAAAGGTGAATGTCCTCCATAATATTGCCAAAGCTGTCCGGGACAGCTATATTGACACCATCGATGTCGGAGTGTTGTGGGATGGCGCTATTCAGGGCATGATTGACAAGCTCGATCCGCATTCCGGCTACATGCCTCCCCGTCAGGCGTTAGATTTTACCGAGAAAATCAAGGGCGATTTTGAGGGCATCGGCATCACCTTTTCCATGATAAACGATAAGATTACGGTTATCGAGGTTATCCCGAACGGCCCCTCGGAAAAATCGGGCATCAGGTCGCGCGATAAGATTGTGGGGATTGATGGCAAGAACGCTGTCGGTCTCTCGATTGATGAGGTGAAAGATAAGCTGCGCGGTCCTTCACGCTCAAAGGTTACCACCTTGGTCGAACGTCCCGGCGAAGACGATCTCCTCAAATTTACCATCACCCGCGGGAACATTGAAGTTAACAGTGTTTCACATGCGTACATGCTGGACGACACAACCGGTTACCTCGCGGTGACGCGCTTTACCCTCTATACCCATCTTGATGTGCGGAAAGCCCTGGAAAAACTGAGGGAACAGGGCATGAAGCGTCTCGTGTTCGATTTACGGAATAATTCCGGAGGTTCCCTGGATACTGCCATCGGTGTTGTGGATCTTTTCATAGAAGAGGGAATTATCGTTTCCACAAAAGGAAGAAGGAGAAGCGACAACCGGACATGGAGGGCAAAAAATTATGCCCAGGACGAGAATATCCCGATGATTGTGATGATAAATCACCGCTCCGCCTCGGCATCGGAAATCGTTGCCGGAGCGCTCCAGGATCACGATCGCAGCCTGATAGTCGGCCAGACTTCATTCGGTAAGGGTCTAGTCATGAATACTATGGAAATCAAAGTGGAGGGGGAGGATAACGGCACACTTATCCTGTCTGTTGCGCGGTATTATACTCCTTCAGGACGTCTTATTCAGCGACCGTACACCGGTTCCCGCGAGGAGTACATCAAGGAAGGATTCGATGACTACGATCCGAACGCCTTGGATGAAGACAAGATAGATAAACCGGTCTATCATACTGATCTCGGACGCGAAGTATTCGGAGGCGGAGGCATTACCCCCGATATAACACTGGAGTCCATCGGTACCTTGAACAAGCTCGAATGGGAATTGAGAAACGCCAACCTGTTTTTCGAATTTGCTGATGGTTACCTTGAGCGTCACCCTGAGGTTCCGCTTGATTTTAAAACGTTTCTGTCCGAGTACCGCGTGCCCACCGACGAGTTTGAACGCTTCAAGCAATTTGCGGTGGACAAGGATGTGAAAATCAACAATGTATCGTTATTCCGGAATGATTTAAATGAGATATTTAAAAAATATGATATACTTAGCGAAGCCGGTGAGAAACTTGAACAGATACTGGTAAATTCGGGTATAAACCTCGATGAAACACTCTTTGAAAAGAGCAGGGATTTCATCGAGCGCGAGATAAAGCAGGAAATAGCCCGAATGCTCTGGGGCAGCGATGAGCGTTACAAAGTCTGGCATACCTCCGATAACGAGTTGCACGAAGCGTTAACGTACTTCGACGAAGCGGAGGGTCTTCTGGAAAAACGCCTTGCACTAGGAGAAAATGCCAAGGATGAATAGTGCTGAATGCCCGGCTGTTTTTCCCACGATGAGATGTCACCCATCAGACTGATTCAAATTGTTGCCGTGCATGCGCAGAGACAAGACGCCCTCAGTTGAATTTTATCATGGATATACCAGCTCCCGGGTTGAAGCTCACCGACGTTTGTGAAGCGCTGACGAGCAGATGTGAAGGAGCCATGTTACCCCGTTTCTCACCATCAATAGAAGTTACGAAGAAACGATGAATCCCACCTGATATTGGGAATTTTTTCATGCAGTGCTCAGCGATGCCGGAAGATAGGAACGTTCTTGCATCGAAGGAATGTCATATGTTCAGATCGACTGTCTGGAAGTGTGAGGAGATGGGGACGGTCGTGAGTTTGTTCATCGCACTGAATCTGCCATTGAAAGTGAGTTTAAATAAAAACAATTGTAACCAAGGATGTCTCCCATGTATGCAATCCTTGACCAGAAGGTAATTTCACCGGGAGTGACAAAAACGGTCATTGCCGTGCCCCGGATCGCGAAAAAACGAAAGCCCGGGCAGTTTGTGATCCTCAGGCTGTACGAGAAGGGCGAACGCATTCCCCTGACCATAGCCGATGCCGATCCGGAACGGGGAACGATCACGGTTATATCGCAGAATGTGGGCAAATCGACGGCATACCTCGAACACATGAAAGTGTCTGATGAAATCCTGGATGTCGTCGGTCCGCTCGGGCATCCAACCCACATCGAATTGTTCGGTCATGTCGTCTGTATCGGCGGCGGCATCGGTATTGCCCCATTATATCCGATTGCCCAGGGTATGAAGAACGCGGGAAACCGGGTGACCTCGATCATCGGCGCACGGACAAAAGGTCTTCTGATATTAGAAGAGGAAATGCGAAGCGTCTCGGATGATCTCGCCATCTCCACTGACGATGGTTCCTACGGCGAGAAGGGATTTGTCTCGGATATTCTGAAGAAGCGTGTCGAAGACGGCGAACGTTTCGACAAGGCGGTAGTGATCGGCCCGGTACCGATGATGCGGGTGATGACACTTCTAACGAAAAGTTATAACATACCCACTGTGGTAAGCCTGAACTCAATCATGGTTGATGGAACCGGCATGTGCGGTGCCTGCAGGGTAACCGTTGACGGCACGACCAAATTTACCTGTGTCGACGGTCCTGAGTTTGATGGTTTTCAGGTTGATTTTGATGAGTTGATACATCGTCTTAAGATGTTCGATAATCTCAATGTTCAGGCACGAGCAGACTATGAGGAAAAGCATAAAAATCCTCACTGTGCCGTCCGGGAGGAATCCCATGGCGATGAGTAAGAAAGAACGAATGAAAATAGCGCGCCATCCCATGCCGGAACAATCTCCCCAGGAACGTATCAAGAATTTCCTCGAGGTTCCCCGCGGTTATGATGAAAAGACCGCGCAACTCGAGGCCGAGCGGTGCCTTCAGTGTAAAAATGCTCCGTGCATCAAAGGGTGCCCGGTGCGAGTCAAGATTCCGGAATTCATCCAACTCATTGTGGAAGGGAAATTTATCGAGGCCGCATGGAAAATCAAGGAGACCAACTCGCTTCCCGCTGTATGCGGCCGGGTGTGCCCACAGGAAGATCAGTGCGAACTCCAGTGTGTCCGGGGGAAGGTGGGAGAACCGGTTGCAATCGGCAGATTGGAACGTTTTGCCGCCGATTACGAGCGTGAACACGGCGATTTGGTTATCCCGGAGATACTGCCCCCCACGGGGAAGAAGGTCGCGGTCGTCGGTTCCGGCCCCTCGGGTCTGACGCTCGCCGGAGATCTGGTTAAGCTGGGCAACGAAGCCACCGTGTTCGAGGCCCTCCACAAGCCGGGCGGCGTTCTTGTGTATGGTATTCCCGAGTTCAGGCTGCCCAAGTCGATTGTGGGCGCAGAGGTTGCGTATCTCGAAAAGCTCGGTGTGAAGTTCAAACTCAACCATATCATCGGCAGGATCATCGCCATCGACGAACTGTTTGAAGAGGGGTATGGCGCAGTCTATGTTGCTTCGGGTGCCGGCGCCCCGGTTTTTCTCGGTATTGCCGGTGAGAATCTCGGCGGTATTTTCAGTGCCAATGAATACCTGACCCGGTCGAACCTCATGAAAGGCTATCTCTACCCGGAATATGACACGCCCATGCCACGAGGGCGAAATATTGCAGTCCTCGGCGGAGGAAATGTTGCCATGGATTCGGCGCGAACCGCAATCAGACTCGGTCCTGAGAAGGTTACCATTGTCTATCGCCGGACGGAAAAGGAACTCCCCGGTCGAATTGAGGAGGTTCATCATGCACAGCAGGAGGGTGTCGAATTTAAACTCCTGACCGCTCCTATTGCGTTCCTCGGCGATGAAAAGCAGATGGTTCGGGCCATGAAATGTATCCGCATGGAACTGGGCGAGCCCGATGAATCAGGGAGACGAAGACCCGTTCCCATACCGGATTCCGAGTTTGAAATAGATGTTGATACGGTCATTATCGCGATCGGCAACCACCCGAATCCGCTCATCGCCGATACAACGCCTGATTTGTCGATCAACCGGTGGGGAAACATCATTATTGATGACACAGGAGCCACCGATAAGAAGGGCGTGTTTGCCGGCGGCGACATTGTCACGGGTTCGGCAACGGTTATCGAGGCGATGGGAGCCGGCAGGATCGCGGCGCAGAGCATACACGAGTATTTGATGAGAAAAGAAGCCGGTAACTAGACACCCATGCGTTCCAAAGACTATTCACAGGCGCTTGATTACCTTTATAGTTTTATCGATTATGAGCGCGGCTCACAGTGGAAATACGACGCCGAGCATTTCGACCTGAACCGGGTGCGAGAGTTCCTTTCCTCGCTCGGCGACCCGCATGAACGGGGACGGTATGTCCATGTCGCGGGAACAAACGGTAAGGGTTCGGTTGCGGCAATAGTTGCCGCATCGCTGACCGCGGCGGGATATACCACCGGCCTCTACACCTCTCCCCACCTCATTACCTTTCGTGAACGAATCAGAATAAACGGCACTCCGATTTCTCGTGAGGATGTGGTCGAGGGTGTCCAGCGTATCAGGAAACACATCAAGGAGGCGTCTCAGCTGACTTTTTTCGACGTGTGGACCGGTCTTGCATTCGACCACTTTGCCCGAAAATCGGTCGATGTTGCGGTTAT
>CAYWBT010000148.1:0-8368 GCA_964456585.1 uncultured bacterium | reverse complement strand
CGTGCCGTTATCGTGGTCGGTGATGAAAAGATCACCGGATATCTGGTCGAATGCAAGACCCTTGAAGGTGCCGAAACGGTGCTTTTCATCGGTTTCAGGTTGGTAGATTGCGTAGGCGTTCCTGAGGTTCCTGTCGAACCGGAGCACCCGTGAATTCGCGCCGTCCAGCCCGTAAATTTCGATACCGCCGGACACGCTCACATCGATGGGCAGGAACATACGCTCCGTGCGGGAGTCGAAGCCGTTGAATCGCGATATCACATTTCCCGCCGGATCGAAACGCAGGATACTGGCATTATCGCGGTCGCACACGTACAAAGTGCCGTCGATGCCAAAGGATATTCCCCAGGGGGCTTTGAGCGGAATGTCTCTCCCGATCGACCCGGCGTAAGAGAGGATTACCTCGCCGGTAACCGCCGGGACTGCCTGGGATGTGGATGCCGAGCGCCTTTGTTCTGAGGGAGAGAGCTTTTCCGATACGCCGCTGCAGGAAACAATCACGGCGAGGAGACAGGCAGTTATTATCCGTTTCACGGTTTTCTCCCTTCCAGCCAGCCGCGGGCGTATGCTGCGAATGTCAGGTAGTCGAACAGGCATAAGGGGAGCGGAAGCTGATCGAACAGTTCGGCGATGCGGCGCACCGGACGGAAGACGATTCCGGAAACGAGTACGCGCCACGCGAACGAATCCAAGTGGTTGAGCCGCGTAATCTCACTAATCGCGGGATAGCGTTCGACGAGAACCGGGAGTGTCATGTTACCATATGCGAAAGTTCTCCGGAGGTGATTTGTGAGGGTGCCATCGAAGTGGTGGAATGACACGGCGTTCGGGATATACCTGAAGGAAATGCCGGCAGTATGGAGTTTCATGCCGAGGTCCATATCCTCACCGCCCCAGCCGGAGAGCGATTCGTCGAACGGCGCCGCCGCAGGAAGATTTCCCCGCTCGATGGAGGAATTGCCGGTGACGAAGTACCAGGGAGGCGCCGGGCCTTCACCGGACAGCTTGGCGACCCCACGGGTGGCGATATACCGGTGGAAACTATTCGTCTTCGGCCATTGAATTTTTCCGATGACTGCCGTTTTCGGATAGGTTCGATGTCCCTTCAGATGAGCGTCGAGGAATCCGGCGCAGGCTTCCATGTCGGCATCGAGAAAAACGATGATATCACCGCTTGTTGACCGGATTCCCTCATTCCGTGCGGCACTCCGACCCCTGGGCGTATCAAATGCCCGCCAGATCAGGGGATAGGATACCTGTGCTCGACCGCGGATGTCATGCTCGTCGAGACCGCTGCCGTCATCGATGACACACACTTCGAAAGAGATGCCGGTAGGAGCGTGGAGTGAGGCGAGACACCTGACGAGCAGCTCATGCTTTCCGTATGCGGGTATAACAACTGAAAGGATCATGAATTGTGCCAGTCTATCATGAACGCGGGACTCATCCCGGGTGCAGTGAAACCACTTCAATTCACCGGATATCAGTAGAGGAAACGGAACTTGAGAAAAACGTTGATGAATACCTGGTAATAATTGAAGTTAGATTTTGCTACCGCGAGATTGTCATGTTGCAACCTGCAGTCCTGGTACATCATGTAGCGAACTCCAATATCGAAACCGTACGCGCCGAAAACCGGGTCCCCATCTTCAATCTGTACGGTATTAAAGAGCCACCGGGCGGCTATAACACCATAATAGGCCTCAAGATCAGCGATCTTATAGGCACGCTCGGGGATGCTCTTTTCGGAAGGTTCCTCGTCCGTTTCCCAGCCGTTTGCCGTCTCGTAGCTGCGTACGAGCGAACTGTTGATGCCGTACTTATCCCATGCATATCCACCCGCAACATAGATGGAATGAATATCATAATATTTCTTGGAGGCTAGCAAACTCAACGGCATTTCGTACCGAAGCCCCGCCCACGATCCCTCGCTATAGGATCCGTGAAAGGTGCTGATTTGCTCATGCGTTCCGTAATTGAGCCACTCGGCGCGAGGCTCCTTGCCGTTGGTAAAATCAAATCCTCCCTGGGCTGAAAGTCCACGAATGATCTCCAGGGAGGCATTTACCCGGAGGACACCCAAAAACGTGCTCATCCATTCCGGTTTCGAGCGTGTCCGCGTTCCCGCAACCCCGACGCCGAATTCGAACCGTTTGCGGGCTGTCGCTTCCGGTTCACTCCTGTCGGCCGCACTGGCGGGGTGGGGGTGAAATGAACCGAGCACAGCGTATACCGCAAGAAAGAGTACCCATATCCCCATGGAGTGGGGATTACGAAAAACACGTGTCATAGACATACCATCAGAACATCATGTAAGAGGATAGTACTAGTGCTCCTTTACCTGTTTGAATATACCAAGAATGCATCGGGCGTGCAAATACTATCAACTGTCCGATGGAATACCATACACCGGTCAGGCCGATTTTACCGGCTGTGCCGGATTATGCCCTCCGAACACATCATGAACAGCTGAAACGAAATGCCTGAGTATGGGTTCGCCAAGCAGGGGAAGCCCCATGCATGGTGTGCCCGTGCATCCGCGTGAATAGTAGATAAATAACTTGACACCATGTTTCCCCCGGTGGTATTTTTATAACAGGTATTAAGTAAGCACGATATCCCCAAAGGTTGAAGAGGTTGAAGCAATGTCAGGTAAAAGAAAATATATGCTAGTGCTCATTATTGTACTCGCCGCGGTGCTGTACGTTTTCCTGCCGAACTTTTCCATGGAGAAGCTGACGATTTCATACCCATACGACGGGGCGGTCTTTCCCCCGGAAATCGCCCCTCCGACGTTTCGGTGGGATGACAGGTTTTCCGGTGCCGAGGTCTGGAGTATTTCCCTTTCCTTCGCGAGTGGTGGGGAGCCGGTCACCATGTATTCCGATAAGACGGTATGGTCTCCAACGCGAGAGCTATGGGAAACGATCAAGGTGAGATCAATCGAGTCGGATGCTATAATTACCATCTCCGGGATAAAAACATCTCTTACGGGGAAACTGCTTGCCCGGTTCAAGCCGATCTCCAAAAACACTATTACTATTGCCACCTCGGCTGATTCTGTTTCTGCACCGATCTTCTACCGCGATGTGCCGCTTCCCTTCGATTTCGCACGTGAAAAGATGGAGCTGATTCAGTGGCGCCTCGGTGACATCTCGAAGCCTGAAAGGCCGCCGGTTGTCCTGGAAAACCTGCCGGTCTGCGGCAATTGTCATTCTTTCACACCCGATGGTTCCGTCCTCGGAATGGATGTGGATTCCGGCGGCGACAAGGGCTCATACGCGATCGCTCCGGTGGAAGAGAATATCTTCCTCTCGCGTGAAAAACTCATAACCTGGAGCGACTACAAGCGTGAGGAGAATGATCCCACGTTCGGTCTGCTCGCCCAGATATCCCCGAACGGCAAGTATGCCTGTGCGGCGGTGAAAGACCGGGTGATCTTCCTCGGGCGAAAAAACCTCACCTTCTCACAGCTCTTTTTCCCGATCAAGGGTATGCTCGCCGTTTATAATACGGTAACGAAAGACATGTATGCGCTTTCGGGGGCGGATAATCCCGATTACGTACAGGCGAATCCCTCCTGGAGTCCCGACAACAAGCACCTGATATTTGCCCGGACACCCATTACCGAATACATCAAGAACGACAAAACCAAGACTGCCGTTCTGAATCTACGCCAGTCGGCCATCGTTCTCGGTGGGGAAGAGTACCTGGAGGAGACCAAAGAGGGAGGCACGGTCTACGCGTTCAACCTCTACCGAATACCCTTCAACGAGGGTAGGGGGGGGACGCCGGAACCGATCCCGGGTGCATCGAACAACGGTATGAGTAACTACTTTGCCAAGTACTCACCGGACGGGAAGTGGATTGTATTCTGCAAGGCCCGGAGCTTCATGCTCCTCCAGCCGGACAGCAAGCTCTACATCATGCCTGCCGATCTCTCCGGGGAGCCGCGGTTGATGAACTGTAACACGAACAGGATGAACTCCTGGCACAGCTGGTCGCCCAACAGCAGGTGGCTCGTTTTTTCGTCAAAGGTCAACACTGCTTACACCGAATTGTTTCTCACCCATATCGACGAGAAGGGGAATGACAGCCCGCCGGTTCTCCTCGAGAGCTTTTCCTCCACCGACCGGGCGCGCAACATACCTGAGTTTGTCAACATTTCCCAGGGGGGGATCGCACAGATTAACGAGAGTTTTGTGGACTATTACTCCTATGCGCGGAAGGGAGACAAGCTGATCTCGTTTGGGATACTGGAGGAGGCGGAAAAAGCATTCAGGATATCCATAGAGATGAATCCGGACTACGCCATCGCACACCGTAATCTCGGCGCGCTCCTCTCACGATTAGGTCGTGACGACGAGGCGTTGGAGGAATACAAAATCGCCCTGAAACTTGATCCAAAGGATCCGAACACCCACGGTAACATCGGTACCATTAACCTTAACAGGAAAGAGTATGACAACGCAGCGAAGAAATTTAAAATGGCACTGAAGTACGATCCTCGGTACGCTCACGCCATTGAGGGATTGGGAGTGATTGACCACATACGGGGTGATATAGAGGGCGCACGAAAGAAATTCGAGACCGCGGTTGGGATAGATACTGATATGACGGAATCGCACTTTTACCTGGGAATACTATTCATGCAGAATAACCAGCTGGATGAAGCTGAAAGAGAGTTTAACTTTGTCATACGTCAGAGGAGGGATGCTTCTGCCTATGCCCGTCTCGGAACGATTTATTTTCGTAAGCGCGAGTTGGACGAGGCGAGAAATGCATTCACTGCCGCACTGGAAATAGATCCCCAGAACACACCTGCACTGCACAACCTCGGTATCCTGTATATGGAAACCGGGGAATTTGAAAAGGCGGAACAGGTTTTCCGGACCGTCTACCGGATGAATCCCAATAATCCCAACGTCAGCTTCATGCTCGGCAAGGTTCTCTCGATGAATGATAGGTCGATACCGGAAGCGATCGCGTTATACTCAAAAGCCCTGTCAATCGCACCCGGGAATATCCAGGGACATATCGAACTCGGCAACCTCTACCTGAAAACCGGCAACAAGCCCCGGGCAATCCAGGTATTTGAACAGGCGATCAAGCTCGATCCCGACAATGCCAACCTGAAAATGCAGATCGACCGTTTAAAGCAGGAATAATGCCTGGTCTGATCGCTGCCGCCTGCAGCCTTTCATGAAATAGGAATTGGTTCCAGCAGAAGCACGGTATCCCGCTATTTGTAATGTGAATGCCCATAACAACAGACGGTGTGTGGATTTGAAAAAACTTTTTACTTGGTTATCATGTTCAAATATATTATTTTTCCATCTTATTATTTACTAGTATCCTTTTTGGGAAACATATGAGGTAGTACTTTATGGGAATGGATTTCTTCAGCGACGATGATATTATAAAGGGTTCGATTTTCAGCACGCCGCATGGGGCGACAGAAATATTTTTCACCATACATACCAATGAAGAAGAATCCTTTGACGATGAGCTCGCGTCACTCCATGAAACCTACGTTTCGGTTGAGAAGAAGTACGGCTTGTCGGAGGAAACGCTCGTTTTCAGCCGTTTCTACCTGAGCGATATTGCTAACCAGAAGGACGAACTACGGCATTCACAGATATTCAAGGATATCGATAAAGGCGCAGTTTCGGTAATCCAGCAATGCCCGGTCGACAACGGTTCCGTTCGGCTTCTCGCCCACCACATCAAGACCAACAACAGCCCCCTGAACAAAGAGGTTTTCTCGTACGACGACATGAACCGACGGAACGGTTCACTCATCCACGGCAACTACTACGACCTTTTTTGGATCGCTAATTTCTACGGCATCGGCGAGTTCGATTCATATAAGCAGACCACCGAAATACTCCAGTCATTCAACCGGATAGTGCACGAGAATGACATGAATCTTCTTGGTAATGCAGTGCGAACATGGCTGTATGTCCGCGATGTGGATAATCACTACCGTGGCATGGTTGAATCCCGGAGAGTCTTTTTCGAGGAAAACGGCTTGACTCCCGAGACGCGATACATCGCCAGCACCGGTATCGAGGGTTTTTCGCGGGAGGTAAATTCGCTCGTCTCGTTCGACGCCTACGCAATAAAGAACCTGAAGCCTGAACAGATTGTGCGTATGGATGCGCTCGATCACCTCTCGCCGACAATAAAATATGGGGTAACATTCGAGCGGGGGACCCGGATACTCTTCGGCGACCGTTCACACCTGCATATTTCCGGAACCGCGAGCATCAACAAGGATGGTGATGTGATGTATCCCCACGATGCAAAACGGCAGACCGAGCGTACGATTGAAAACATCAGGGCCCTCCTTAGGCCGCACGGTGCCGAGATAAAAGATATGGCGTACGTGATCGCCTATATCCGTAACCTGAAAGACCGTAACAAAGTCATCGAAGTGCTTGAAAGAGAAATCCCGTTCGAGATTCCCCTCGTATTCCTCGAAGGCGCGGTGTGCCGGCCGGCCTGGCTGGTCGAGCTTGAAGGAGTCGCCATCATTCCCGATGCAAACGATTTCCCTGCATTCTTCTAATCGGTACACGCTCTCCCGCACGATACACCGTTCCCCGTTATCCTCATGATAGAATGCCGTCTTCCTGCAATTTTATTTGATCTGCCTTCGAAAATACAATATCTTGTGACAAAGAGATAAACAGTTTCTTTTATAAGTTCAGGGGGAAAACATGAAGGAAAACATCCGCCCAATGATTACCGTACTATCGGTTGTAAGTGCTGTTCTTTTTTTGCCGCTACTCGCAGGAGGCGCTGATTTTCAGAGCAGCTGGTTCCAAAACGTTGAACGTCCCTGGGCAGGACCAGAATACTGGGCAAACCGCTTGCAGGATTGGCGGATATCCGGCGGACGGCTGGAGTGTGTTGAGGGAAGACCGGCAAAACCGATGCGTACACTTCACCTTTTGACCCACCGTATGGCCTTGCGGGACGGCGATATTTCCATGCGTGTTCGTACCGGTGTGATCGGAGACGTTTCAGCCATTGCACCAGGCGCCGCCGCGGGATTTCTCGTCGGCCCCGGTGTAGAGCTGGAGTATCGTGCTGCATCCCTCGTTCACCACAGTCCCGGGCCGGGAGGGGGATTGTTCATCGGCATCGAAGCCACCGGGCGGCTGTTCATCCGTGATTTCGGTACGAAGGACATGGACCTGCTGGCTGTACATCAGGGTCCGGGAATGCCCGATGAAGTCGAGCTCAGGCTTTCTATTCAACCGGCGGGTGCCCGGTATACCATCCTTTTCTCCGGGCACGATCCGGTAACGGGAGAGCAGTTGGGCCAGGTAACCCTGGAGGGAGTGGGCATACTGAAACTCATGGGAAACCTGGCGCTCGTATCCCATTCCGGTGAAGCAGAGCCGGGGGGGCGTTTCTGGTTTCGGGATTGGCACATCACCGGCAGCAAAATTGATGAACATGAAAGTGCACTCTGTGGCCCGATCCTGTGTACCCAGTACACCCTGCACAACGCTATCCTCAAGATGACCGCCCAAATGATGCCGCTCGGTGAGAGGGATAACCGGGAGGTTACGCTCGAGATACTTGAGAACGGCCAATGGAAGCGCGTGGCAACTTCGGAAATTATTACTCCCGGATACACGGCAACGTTCCGTGTTGAAGGCTGGGATGCCGGAGAGGATACGCCCTACCGGGTGGTGTATAATCTGCTCCAGGCCGACGGACAAAGCAAGGCCTACACCTGGTCGGGCACCGTGCGCTGTGAACCGCTGGATAAACCGGAAATCGTTGTCGCTGCCTTCACCGGCAACCACAACGTCCAGCAGTTCTGGTTCCATGAGGGAACTTGGCAGCTTTCCGATGTCACGAAGCGCGGGGTGGAAGTCGGCTACTATCCCTGGTCGAAAGAAGGCGTCTGGTTTCCCCATCACGATCTCACCGAGAACGTTGCGAAACAGCGACCCGACCTCCTGTTCTTCAGCGGTGACCAGGTGTATGAAGTTGCGAGCCCGACAACTCCGGATTTTGAGAAGCCATATCTCGACTACCTCTACAAGTGGTATCTCTGGTGCTGGGCGTTCCGCGATCTCTGCAGTTCTCTTCCCGCGGTGACCATCCCCGATGATCATGATATTTTCCAGGGGAATATCTGGGGAGCCGGAGGAAAGAAAGCGGAGACGTTTGACGACGGTGGCTACACCATGCCGCCGGGCTGGGTGAACATGGTTCAGCGTACTCAGACGAGCCACCTGCCGGATCCCCTCGATCCGACACCGGTCGAACAGGGCATCGATGTCTACTACACCTCGATGAACTACGGGGGAATCAGTTTCGCCATCATCGAGGACCGCAAGTTCAA
>CAYWBT010000147.1:0-8428 GCA_964456585.1 uncultured bacterium | reverse complement strand
AGAACGCACACTGCTTCGTTTAACACTGATCCCGGCAGGGGTGAAGATGATCCCGGTGTGAAGCGGGGCCCCCGTGACGATGCGGAGCCGATGTTCCACGAGGCCGCTTTTTCCGAACTTCACACCTCCGCACGATTCTGCGGCACCTGTCACAATGTCCGCCATCTCGCCTACGGGACAGAACTGGAAAACACCTACGACGAATGGCGGGAAAGCCCCTACTACTCCGACGATCCTTCCAAGGCGATTACCTGCCAGGATTGCCACATGCGCCAGTCGCCGGGTAATCCTTCAACCGGTATGACCGAGCGGCCCGACTATCCCGGTCGCGCTGCGATGATGGGGAAGGAGCGCCCCCACGTCTACCGTCACAACGTCGCCGGGGCAAACACCTTTATCCCGCCGCTCATGGGACAGCCCGACCGTGCGGAACTCGCAGCCGAACGGCTCAAACATTCCGCGGTTATCGAGATTATTCCTTCAGCAAACAAGTCTCCGTCGTTTACGGTGCGGACGCACAACCGGGGTGCCGGGCACAAGCTGCCGACCGGCGTAACCGAATACCGTCAGATGTGGCTCGATGTCAAGGTGACAGATGCCGGGGGTAATGTGGTTTTTTCCTCGGGAACGATTGATGATGCCGGGGTACTGCCGGAGGGCGCCAGACTCTTTAACACCATCTTCGGCGATACGAAGGGCATGCCGACGCTGAATGTCGCCCGGGCGGCGGTGATACTCCACGATCACCGGATTCCCCCGCAGGATTACCTCGATGAGGTGTTCGAACCTGAGGTGACGATCACGGCGCCGTACACAATCCGCGCTGAACTGAAGTACCGCTCGTTCGATCCCGCGCTGGCGAGGAAGCTGCTCGATGATGAGACTCTCGAAGTACCTGTTATTGTCATGGCGAGCGTGGAAAAAACGATCGAGTGAGCACATTCCCCGTTCTTCCGGGACCAATCGCCAAATATGCTGGTAGTGCAGAGTAATCTCAGCGGGAAGAGAAATAGGAATCGACACCCGCCGCCGCGATCCTGCCCTGGTTGATGGCACGAACCACGAGCGATGCTCCCAGAACGCAGTCGCCTGCGGAAAAAACGCCGGGCACAGATGTCATGAGGTGTTCGTCGACCGTCAGGTTGCCGTTCTTGTTGGTTTTAAGTCCGAGATCCTTGATCAGCGGGCCGTGCTCGATATGAAGGAATCCCATCGCAAGGAGGACAAGTTCTGCGTGAATCTCGAAATCGGAACCGGGAATTTCTTCGAAGGCGTACGATCCGTTTTTCTTCGCCCAATCGAGTTTAACGAGCCGTATCGTGTGAATCCTGCCGTTTTCCCCGATAAATTCCTTTGTCAGGGCGCTCCATATCCTCGAGCATCCTTCCTCGTGGGATGAGGACGTGCGCATGATGATCGGCCAGAAGGGCCAGGGATTATCCTCGGATCGCTCATTTGGCGGCTGGGGAAGGATCTCAACCTGGTAGATGTCTTTCGCTCCCTGACGCCAGCTGGTTCCCACACAGTCTGATCCGGTATCACCGCCACCGATAACGAGTACGTTCTTGTTCTGTGCCGAAATCTTCTCATCGGTGTAGAGAATATCGCCCGCATTCTCACGGTTCTGTTGGGTGAGGAAGTCAACAGCGAAATGGACGCCATCGAGTTCCCGGCCGGGTGCCTTGAGGGTGCGGGGTACTCGGGCACCGGCACCGATGACAATCGCATCGAACGACCGCTGCAGGTAGCCAGCGGTAATATCAACACCGGCGTTGACCTTCGTCTCAAACACAACTCCCTCGGCGCGCATCTGGTCGAGCCGCCGGTCCACAAACCTTTTTTCCAGCTTGAAATCGGGAATACCGTACCGGAGGTAACCGCCGATCCGGTCGGCTTTTTCAAACACGGTCACGGCATGTCCCCTGCGGGCAAGCTGCTGTGCCGCTGCGAGACCGGCCGGGCCTGAACCGATCACGGCGACTTTTTTTCCGGTCTTTGCCAAGGGTGTTTTCGGCGTTATCCAGCCGTTTTTCCAGCCCCGCTCAACGATCTGGAGTTCGATGTGCTTGATCGTAACCGGGGGCATGTTTATTGAAAGGGTGCAAGCCGTCTCGCATGGCGCGGGACATATCCTGCCGGTGATTTCCGGGAAGTTGTTATACTGGTGCAGTGATTCAAGCGCCTTTTTCCATGATTTGCCGGCCACGAAGGTATTCCAGTCTGGTACCCGGTTGTTGACCGGGCAACCGAAGTTATGGCAGTACGGTATACCGCAGTCCCTGCACCGTGACGCCTGTATCTCTATTTCGTCGGACGTGAGCGGCAGTTCGATTTCGTTATAATCATGGATTCGCTTTTTGACAGGCCGCTTTGTAGGATCCTGCCGCGGATGCTCCATGTAGCTCGGGAGGAAGACCTCCTCCGTTGCCGGGGTGGTTTCGTTGTCCGGATCCTCGGCATACTTCATACGCTCGAGCGAGAGCCGGTAATCGATGGGCATAACCTTTGCGAAGAGCGGCAGCATCGAATCCCAGTCATCGAGGATCATTTTTGCCCGTGAGCTCTTCGTAAACCGGTGATAGTTTTCGATGAGGTTGCGTAAAAGAATTTCATCTTCCACCGAGGAGACGCTTTCGATGTCCACCATGTCCAGGTTGCAGCGGGTGTCGAACATTTCCGACTCGTTGTAGACGAATGCCATGCCGCCGCTCATGCCGGCGGCGAAATTATTCCCCGTAACACCAAGAACAACCACAATACCGCCGGTCATGTACTCGCAGCCATGATCGCCCAGGCCTTCGAGAACCGCTATCGCTCCGCTGTTCCGCACTGCAAACCGTTCTCCGGCAGTACCATAGAGGTACACCTCTCCCCGTGTTGCACCGTACAGAATCGTGTTGCCGGCGATCACATTCTCTTCCGGCTGGAAGACGGCCTCTTCCGGGGGAACCACGATAATACGCCCGCCTGACATGCCTTTGCCAAGGTAATCGTTGGCATTACCCTTGAGACGCAGGGTCACGCCGGGTGCGAGAAATGCACCGAAACTCTGCCCCGCGGAACCCTTCAGCTTCACCGTGATCGTATCGTCCGGGAGCCCTTTCTCACCGTACCGCTTGATGATCTCGTGACTCAGGGTTGTTGCCACGGCGCGATGGACGTTTCGAATAGGTAACGAAATACTGACGGGCTCCTGGGCATCAAGCGCCGGTTTCGCGGCGGCGATGATCTCTTCTTCAAGTGATGAGCGGGGTATGACAACGGGATGTTTGTCGCTGTTGAATCTCTTGGTACGATCCTTGCCTCCGGGATTATACAAGAGCGCGTCCAAGTTCAATGTCTTCGCCTTGAAGTGTTCAATACCCGGCTGTGCTTCCAGTCTATCGACTCGTCCGATCATATCATCGAGCGTCCTGAATCCGAGTTCCGCCATGTGTTCACGAAGGTCACGGGCGAGGAATCTCATCATGTTCTCGATATATTCCGGTTTTCCGGCAAAGTTCGCCCGGAGATTTGGATCCTGTGTCGCGATTCCGACCGAGCAGGCATTGAGGTGACATTTCCGCAGGAGGACACACCCGAGGGCAACGAGCGACATTGTTCCGAATCCGAACTCGTCGGCACCCATAAGCGCTGCGATTGCCAGGTCGCGACCGGTCCTGAGCTGACCATCCACATGAATGCGAATGTTGCTCCGCAGGTTATTCATGACCAGCGTCTGCTGTGTTTCAGCAAGGCCAAGTTCCCAGGGCAGCCCCGCATGCTTGATGGAGGTAAGCGGGGACGCGCCGGTGCCGCCGTCACAGCCTGATATCACCACAAGATCGGCTTTTCCCTTGACAACACCTGCGGCGATAGTGCCGACGCCCGCCTCGGAAACGAGCTTGACTGAAACGCGAGTCTCGGGATTAGCCGCCTTCAGGTCGTAGATGAGCTGAGCGAGATCTTCGATGGAATATATATCGTGATGAGGAGGCGGGGAAATGAGCGTGACACCCGGTGTCGAGTGTCGTATTTTTGCGATCTCCTTGGTTACCTTGTGGCCGGGGAGCTGACCGCCTTCGCCGGGTTTTGCGCCTTGGGCGATCTTGATCTGGAGTTCGTTAGCATGGGCAAGATAATTGATGGTAACGCCGAACCGCCCCGAGGCGATCTGCTTGATGCGGGATATCTTGCTGTCGCCGTTCTTGAGCGGAATATATCGCTCGGGATCCTCTCCGCCTTCGCCTGAATTGCTTCGTGCACCGAGCCTGTTCATAGCGATTGCAAGCGTCTCATGCGCCTCCTTGCTGAGCGAGCCGAGGGACATTGCCGAAGTTGCGAAGCGTTTCACGATGGATTCGACCGGTTCGACCTCGTCGAGAGGAATCGGCCGGGCCTTTTTAAAACGCAGGAGACTGCGCAGGGTAACACGCTCATCCAATTGATTATCGATTAACTTCGCAAATTCCTTGAATAAACCGTAATCGTTCGTTCGAACCGCCTGCTGGAGCGGAGCGATCACCTCGGGAGACCAGAGATGTTTTTCACTGTCAACCCGAGCGTGGTATCTGCCGCCGAGGTCAAGTTGTTCCTGGGCGGGTCGATCGTTATCGAAAGCCTTTCGATAACGCAGGAGCGTTTCACGGGTGATTTCATCCAGTCCGATACCCTCGATGCGTGAGATCGTACCGCAAAAGTAGGTGTCAACCAGCGTTCGGTTGAGCCCGATAGCCTCGAAAATCTGTGCGCCGGAGTAGCTGCGGATGGTGGAAATACCGATCCTGCTCATGGTTTTCATGAGACCCTTTTTTACGGCGGTGATGTACGCGTCAGCCGCGGTATCGGGATCGGTTGGTTTATCGTAGACACCCTCCTCGCTGAGGTAACGAATGGTCGAAAATGCCAGGTGGGGGCAGACCGCGCTTGCACCGTAACCGATCAGGAGCGCGAAATGCATGATCTCGCGTGCCTCGCCGGTTTCGACGATGATGGATACCCGCGAGCGCTTACCCTTCCGGATCAGGTAGTGGTGCAGGCCGGAGGTCGCGAGCAACACGGGGATGGGCGCATGTTCCCTGTCTATGTTGCGATCGGTGAGGATGAGGAATGATGCACCGTTGTCGATGAGCATCTCGGCCTTGGCAAAGACAGCGTCGAGTGCGTGACGGAGCACTCCGCCGTAGTCTTCGGCAGAAAAGAGAGTATCAATCTCACCAATCTTTATATCGGAATGTTTCGCTGTCCGAAGACGACGCATATCTTCCGGCGTGAGAATGGGATGGTGTATTTTAAGCTGCCGGCAGTGTTCCGGCGTTTCATCAAGGAGATTCTTTTCCCTGCCGGAAAAACGCATGAGCGACATCACGAGCTCTTCGCGGAGCGGATCGATCGGCGGATTGGTAACCTGGGCGAACAGCTGCTTGAAATAATTGAAAAGAAGCTGGGGACGGTTCGAGAGAACGGCGAGTGAGACGTCATCGCCCATCGAGCCTATGGGTTCCTGCCCGCGAGCCGCCATCGGCGCGAGGATCATTTTCAGTTCTTCCTCGGTATAGCCGAAGGCGATTTGCTTCTGGAAGAGAACTTTCGGATTCTCCGGAATGATCTCGGTCGGTGCCAGAAGTCCCCGCAGTTCGATGCGATTGTTTTTTACCCAGTGCCGGTATGGTTTCTGACGGCAGATTTTTGCCTTGATAGCGTTATCAGGTATAATGCGGTGCTGTTCGAGGTCGAGCAGGAACATCTTCCCCGGCTGCAGCCGTCCGTGCTGTCTGACCTGGTCGGCGGGAATATCCAGAACGCCAACCTCCGAAGCCAGCAATACGAGTCCATCGCGGGTTACCGTATACCGGCAGGGGCGGAGACCATTGCGGTCGAGTACGCCGCCGACGTACCGGCCGTCGGTGAATGCCATCGCCGCGGGACCGTCCCAGGGCTCCATGATTGCCGCATGATACTCGTAAAAAGCCCGCTTGTCTTCGCCCATCAGGTATTTCGTACCCCAGGCCTCGGGAATCATCATCATCATGGCGTGCGGGAGCGATCGTCCTGCCATGACCAGCAGTTCGAAAACGTTATCGAAGGTTGCCGAATCACTTCCGCCGGGAATGACAATGGGCTTGATCTTCTCGATATCTTCCCTAAAAAGTTCCGAGGCAATATCCGCTTCACGGGCGATCATGTGGTTTTTATTGCCGCTGAGCGTATTGATCTCACCGTTGTGTGCGAGCAGACGAAACGGTTGGGCGAGACTCCATGAGGGGAAGGTGTTCGTGCTGTACCGCTGGTGGATGATTGAAAATATGCACGAGAAGTCTTCATCGGTGAGGTCGGTATAGAACCCGGGGAGATCCTTTCCGTTCATGAATCCCTTGTAGTTGAGCGTCCGGCTCGACATACTCGATAGGTACAAATCGCGGTATTTATCATTCGGGTGTGCCTCGATTTCATGTTCTATCCGACGCCGGATAACGTACAGTTTCCTCTCGAAAGAATCTCCCCGCTCGTGCGGGCCCCTTGCGAGAAAAAGTTGTCGAATAACCGGCTGTGATGAACGTGCGAGTTCACCAATAGCAACCGGATTAACCGGTACATCGCGCCATCCTAAAACGGGACATTCTTCCTCCTCGGCGATGCCTTCCACAAGCGTCATGCAGGCATCTGCGCTCTTACTTGCCCGGGGAAGGAACACCATCGCCACACCGTACTCTCCCGCTTCAGGGAGAGCGATACCCTCATCCAAGCACCGGCGACGAAGGAAGAGGTCGGGTAGATCGACCAGGATACCGGCACCATCCCCGGTGGCCTGATCGCTGCCGACAGCCCCACGGTGTTCGAGATTTCTTAAAATTTCAATGGAGTTTTCGATGATCGAATGACGCGGAATTCCATCGATCCGGGCGACAAAGCCAACACCGCAGCTGTCATGTTCGAAAGCAGGGTGGTATAATCCCTTTGGTGAAGGCAAATTTTGAGAAAGATTCGGTGAGTTTTTCTTGTCTTTCATTCGCGAATTTAAAGTATCCTATGATTTCGAGTAACAAAGCAGTCGGTGCAGAGGGATCGTTATATCGTGTCTATCTGTTATATCAAGTTACCCGTGTTCCGGCATGAAAGCGATGAAACGTGATAAACCGGTTCAACTGTCCTGGATGGTGGGGCGATTTCTTCTTGCCAGGCACCTGAAGATATTCCGGTCACCATTCGGTGTATTCTCACAGGCAGCGCAGAAGGTATCCCGCCAGGCGTGTCGATAATACCTTGTGAAATTAGGCACTTCGGAAGAGTACCGGCGTAGATGCCATTCTTTAACAATATACATAATCCCCAAAATAATTCAAAATTGTAATTTCGTGCTATCCCTGGTTTACCGTCCAGTACCCGAATCAAACATTCAGTCAGAGCACAATCCGGTACGTGGCGGTGATGATCAGTGAGCACTCAAACATGCCGGCCACCAGGAAAAAAACGGGGGCGGCACGAGTTCGTTACCGCCTCAACTGTCTATTATCCTATTGCTTCATGGCCCGTTTCACCGGTTCTGATCCTGATACACTCGTCGATCGGAAGAATAAATATTTTTCCATCACCGATTTCTCCGGTTCGGGCGCCCTCGATGATGGCGTTCGTCGTTGCTTCCACGAAATCCTCGTTGACCGCTATTTCGAGCCGAACCTTCTTGATAAGGTTGACCTCTATATCGACACCGCGGTATGATTCGTGGTAGCCTTTCTGCTGGCCGCAGCCGAGTGCATTTGTCACAGACAGCTTGAAAATTTCCGACCGGTACAGGGACTGCTTGACATCGTTCAGTTTTTCCGGTTTGATATAAGCGATTATAAGTTTCATCGGTTATCTGCTCCTTATGTTGTGAGTGAATAAGTATCCGCCATTATCGCGAAAGAAAAACCTGGAAATCCGGGTATGCTTCATTCCCGTGCTCCTCGATGTCGAGACCGCGAATCTCTTCATCGCGGCTGGCTCTGAGACCGATGGTATATTTGATAATGTTAAACAGGATTAAACCCAGGCCGAACGCCCAGACGAATATCGCGCCAATGCCGATCATCTGGGTCGTGACACTGGCGCCCTCGACGTAACCGGGAGTTCCCGGTGTATTGAGCACGCCGGCCATGAGGGTTCCCCAAACCCCGCAGACACCGTGGACACTTATCGCACCGACCGGATCGTCGATTTTGAAAACCTTGTCGATAACCTCCACCGCGAGGGTTACGATAATACCGGCGACGCTTCCGATCAAAAGAGCTCCCCACATGCTGACATTCGCACATCCCGCTGTGATGGCAACGAGACCCGCCAGAACGCCGTTAAGACTCATGGAGATGTCCGGTTTTCCGAAACGGAACCACGAGGTGGCCATCGCGGTTATAGCTCCGGCAACAGCGGCGAGATTGGTTGTCATTGCGATATATCCGATTGCCCCGGA
>CAYWBT010000146.1:0-8431 GCA_964456585.1 uncultured bacterium | reverse complement strand
CTCTGTCCAGTTTTTGGGGTACATTATTGAATGAAGCTTTCTTACCAGAAAAGCCGCTGGTCGGATTACTCCCGATCCTTCAGCATTTCCCGAATCAGGTTTGCAGGAACCGGAAGGTTGTTGATGTTATCTTTCAGCCACTGAGTATAATCCTTTTCCATCGGCCCCGACCATGCACGGTCGACCTCGCCGGGAGTGTATTTCCCATCGCGGAGACGCTGATGTCCGAACTCATCTCTCAGCCGGACGATTTCGGAGCGCTTGACAACTTCCTCGGCAAATTGCGGTGGAATGAAAATCACACCCTCGCGCCGTCCCAGAACCACATCGCCCGGCATTACGGTGACAGGGCCGATTCTCGTGGGAGTATTGATCCCCATGAGCGTAACATCGTCAATTCCCCGTGGAGTCCAGAATTTCGAGAACGTATTGAAATTCGGAATTTTATAGAATCCATCCATATCGCGGTTGCCGCCGTAGATAACCATGCCGGTTCCGGTTTTTGCGGCGATGGAATTCGCGAGATTGTCCCCGGCGAAATTCGTGCTCAGGAACATATCGACAACGATGAGGTCGTTGTGCACAAGCGTATCGATCACCCAGGAATTCTGTCCGCCGATACAGCCTTGTTCTTTGCCGCGTCGTTCGGTTTCTGTATTCAGATCGGGACGGTTCGGCATGAAATATGCGGTGACCGCTCGGCCGACAATGACACGGTCCGGGTGCATATTGTCCCAGTTACCCTCGAACTGACGTTCATATCCGTGATTCATAAGAACGCCCCATGCCTCCTCGATCGAGACATCTTTCATCCGCTCGAGAATATCGTCCGGGACTTTGGGGCGGCCGTCCGGGAATCGCTCACCTTTCCATTCGAACGTATATGCGATACGGTCATCTTTTGTCATTACACCGAATTGTGCGATGATAACTGCAGGGAGCACAAACATGCAAACGATAATGAATAACAGCAGAATAGCAGTACTTTTTATCATGAAACAAATCTCCTCGTTGAGCTTTTTTAGTGGAGTGCAAAAAATATCGGTTCGGCACGTTAATTATGCTTGTATTAACTATATATCCATTTAAGTATCAAGCATTTTGGGAGCGGAACTTTATTTAGTCGGGATTCCCCATATCAACATCATGAGAATTAACAAATTACAATAATCTTGCGTATGAATGTACTTCAATTTGTTTTGACAAGGATTTTCTGCATGCTTATTGTTACATTTTGCAGTGCAAATGTTTGATAAACAGATAAATATCCCATTTAAGAGACATGTATCCATTGAATCAATCCCACCGTCATTGTGGTTAAACTGAATTGCATCGTAATCGTTCTATCCGAGACAATCTCTGTCGGGAGTGAATGAAGCTGCCTTACCAGAAAAGCCGCTGGTCGGGATTAGCAACCACCCAATTCAGTCCGAGGCGGAACCGCTTGATTTCCGCAAGGTTTTTCACCGGGATGATCTCGCCGTTTTTAATCCGGTATATTTTAATCTTGTTCACATCGCATTCGCCGAGGCCGCGTTCTTTTGCGATGCGGGTATACCAAATCTGTCGCGGATCATGTCCCATGATATAGCTGCCGACCGCATCCACTTCGAACGTCGACAGCCCGGCAATGACGATGTTGCAGAGGCGGTCTTCGCCGATTTTAAAATGATTTAATGCCGACCCGTCGAGGCCGATAATGCCCTCGATGATATTCATTCTCGGTTTCAGGACAGACGCGTTGTCGAGTCCCCGCTGAATCCACAGCTCCTGCCGCATGAGCGGCCCGACTTCCTTTTGAAATTCCCGGTATGCGGGGGAACCCGGTTTGAGTTTTTTGAATGCGCTCAGGCCGCCGAGTTTCTCATACTTTGGATAGCTGCCGAATTGAACCTCGGCTTCCTCCCACCGTTTGAATCCCGCCGCCCGGTGCTTGAGAAACTGCGCCTCGATCCGCTGATAAAAATCGGGATGAAACGTCCGCTTGAAATCGACGCCGTCTTGCTTTGCCAATGCTTCCAGGTTGACGAACGGTATGCAGAACTGGCCGCATCCCTTGGGAACGCATCCCTGCAGGTTCTTTGAGGACAGGGTGGTGATGGCTGTCTCGTGCACCTTCAATGTCGCCACATTGATGAGGAAATTATCCTCGTCACCCACCGGGCGACAGTAGGGTATCCTCTTCCAGATGTGGGAGTTCGGCACATTAAACCAGTTGAGTTCATTTTTATTGTAATGGGAAAACAGCTGGTATCCCATTTCAATCATGGTAATATTTCCCTCATCGAAGGCATCATAGACACCGCCGTGACGGTGATTCGGGGCTTGTGTCGGCCCTTCTCCGGCAACAATGTTCGTGTTGCCGATCTCCCTGAGATGTTGTGCGACACCCACGATGAAGTCCGGCGACGAGTACACGCCGTTTGTCCGGTGGTTGCGGTGTTCGGGAACCCAGGTAAAATTGGGCTTAAAGAACGTGGAACCGCCTCTCTTGCTCCCTTTTACAAACAGTTCCGATGCGACCCGTTTTCCCTCGGCCTGAAGCTGGGGTACGGCTTCCTTGTAGTATCCGTCGTATCCGGCCTTTTCCTTCCGGGCATCGACATGTGTTTCGATGAGGAAAACCGCACGGGGATTATCCCTGATTTCAGGACGCACCTCGGGCATGACATTCCTCTCTTTTCCCGCCTCGAGGTAGTAGAGCGCTTCTTCGATACCCACGCCGCGACTGGTTGAAAAACCGTATGCGCTGGAGTGCATGGCTTCGTAGGCGCCCAGTGCGGCAACGCTCCCCGCACCAAGGGACATCTTTGTAACAAATTCTCTCCGCTTCAATGTTCTCTCCTTCCCTCTCTCGCTGTATGAAATACTACCTGCCTATCCGTTCGGGGAGCTATAATCACCTTACATGAAGGACTTTCGGGCAACGGCGTTACGGCTTCACCTTGTCGTGACGATTCGCAAAGTACAGCCATGCCATCGGCGATTCGGTATGGTTGATCACCGCGTGGGGTACATACCCGTTCTGCGGAGTCAGCCAGGCATCGCCGATGTTCTGCCTGAGGAGCGTTTTCCCCAGTATGAGGAGACTTTCCTCCCCTTTGATTTTACACCAGATTTCCTCGAGCCCTTCAACGTGGTAGTGCGGCGCGCCCCAGCCGAAACTGTCGATGGTAACCACCGCCATGGACAGCGGCTCGGCAAGTCCGTCCTTCCTGCTGAAAAGATCGTGGATTGTATATCCCCAGCAGCAGAAACCCGGTGTTGCATCGTAGTAGCTCTTTACCACCATGTCTTTCCGCGGAGAAAAATTCTCCGGTATGTTTTCCACCAGGATGATGACCTCGAGATTCACCCCCGTTGTGTTCAGAAAATGGTATTCGAGACCCGCCGGAATAAAAATCCCCGTACCTTCCTTGATTTCCGCGCGCTTCCCCCCGGCTTCAACACTCCCGAAACCGCTCATGACATAGAAGATAACCTGTTCTCTCTCGTGCATGGTGGGCGCCGTTTTTTCATGCCCTCCCAGGAAACCGTGGTTGTACGCCCGTACATAGGTGAGGCACGCTCCCTTCTTGGGGGGATGTATCGGATCGCCCGGAGTAAAAAAGGCCTGCTCGGCAAAACCGCCATGACCAACCTGAATAGCGGAGTCTTTCCAGGTCGTGAAAAATGGATGGACATTAATATCCACGCCGGGGTGGTCGTATATGTACGGCGAATCCTCCGAGTACGATGGCATGAGCCGCTCGTCGTTATACTTGGCACGGGTGGCTTTCTTTACCGCTTCGTAATAATCCTGGTCGTACTGTGCCACAGCCGAGGACGCCAGAAGCATGGTCATGAGGGCTGAAAGAATCACTGTCTTCTTCATCGGCATCACTCCGGTCAAGAGTTGCATTTTCACTGACGGCAGATGCATCGGTACACATCATGCCGTGCATGACGGTGACGCGGTAGTTTCATTACGCGTCTGACGATGATAGGTAATTACGTATTAAATTCGGGTACTGTTCTCATATTTACTTATCGTCCGGGTCTCTCAGGAAATAGAAAAACTTCACCTCGTCCTGCGACTGATTAATATTCGAATGGGTGATTTTCCCGTTCGGCGGCACCATGTAGGCGGTTCCCGGCGGCTGCATCCGTATCTGCTTACCGATAAATGCGATGCTGGTACCCTCAACAGCCGTCCATACTTCCTCTCCGCCTGGTTTATAGGTATGGGGATGACCGATCGACATGGGCGGGAACGAAACGACGAGCACATTCGAAAGTTGGGAAAGCCCGTTATCCCTGCCAAAGAGGGATACTCCCTCGTGCACCCAGTGCGATTTTTTAAAGGCAGGCGGACCGCTCTCATCCCGTACCAGTATGTCTGTGCGAGGTGTGAATCCCGCTCGAACCGGCTCGCTCACCAGGTACATGGCTAAATCTTCATCGGCGGCGTTTCTCAGGGTAAATTCCAGATTTGGCGGGACAAGAACGGCAACTCCCTTGTAGAGATCTGCTGTTTTACCGCCCGCCGTGATGATTCCCTTTCCCGAGAGGACGTACAGTATTTCCTGCTCACCCTTGAGGGTTGTCGGTATTGTGGAGGTATAGGGAGCAAGGGACGCCCGGGTAAACCGGTTTACATAGCTGAGCACCGCGCCGGTTGTGGTGGGTTTCATGGGATCGCCTTTCGTGAGAATATCCCGCTCAACCAGGCTTCCATGGGTGTGCTTCGGCATTGATTCTTTCCAGTTCCGCAGATACTGATTGATATCGGGATCTACTCCCGGAGTATAGGGGGCTGGATCCAGATAGGTTTCGCCGAACGTCTTGGCATCCTCAGTATAAAAAGAATCCTTCTTCGATTCCTTCTTTGACCGCTCGACATTGAGATTATAGAAATCCGTCCCCGGCTCCTTGTGCTTCCGTGTCGAGAAATAGAAGAATTTAACCCGTTCCCCGGAGGCATTGAGGTTACAGTGAACGGTTCTCCGGTCATTCGGAATCATATAGGCGGTTCCGGGCGGTTGCGGACGAACCTGTTTCCCGATCCAGGCAAGACTCGTGCCCTGAATCGCCACCCACACTTCTTCACACCCGGGAAAATGACTGTGGGGCCAGTAGATGGTCATGGGATCAATCGATACGGTCAGGACATTGAAAATAGTTCCGAAACCGTCGCTCTTACTGAAAAGACCTTTGTAAATCATACACCAGAGACCGTCCGATGACCCGATCGGTGTGGTTCCCTCGTCTCTCACCGCTATATCTTTTCTCGGCGTGAAACCATCCGGGACAGGTTCCGAGACCATCATCATGGTCAATGGTTCATCCCCGGTATTCGTCATGGTAAAGGTTAGATTCTCCGGAACGAGAAAACAGATATTCGGACGGAGTTCCACCTGCTGTGTCCCTGCCCGGACGACGCCGCGCCCGGAGACGACATAGAACAACTCCTGTTCTTTTTTAAGCGTGGTCGGTTCGGTGGAAGCCGCTGTCGGAAGCTGCGCATGGACCAGCCGGTTGACATGAATAAGGAGGGCGCCTTTTGACGGAGGTTTCATGTTGTTGCCCTGTGTCAGGATGGCACGTTCTATGAGTGCGCCGTGCGTGATTCTCGGAGCCGAATCCAGGTAGTTCCCGAGGTACATGTCAATATCGGGATCGATATCGGGATTCCAGGGACTGCTGTCGAGTGGCTGTCCCATGGGAACATTGTCGAATTCAGATTTCTGCAGCAGGTCGATGCGTTTCTGGGCAAAGGATACGCCCGGAGCAATCATGAGGACGATTAGGCACACTTTACAGATTCTTTGAATCATGGGTATCTCCTGGTTAAGAGGGGACTTTATTTTTGATCGATAAACTCTTCACATCCTTTTCGCTATTCTATTCTCTCAGATGAGTGGTGTGCAGGCAAAACAATTTCTGCGTGAAAACACCACACCACGTCGTTCATTCTTCAGCGATACTGGCCAGTGCTTCCCCGTCAGGCGGGAAATTCAGTACCGGAAGAAATTCATGGTCTTTTACCGTTGCCGTATTCTTTCCGTCCTTTTCCATGACAATGCATCCGACAAATTGTCCCTTGTTGCCGGGAGATACAATTATTCCCCCGGGTTCAGTGATCGGTGGATCATATTTTTTATTGCTGTACGCCTCGACAACGAGATCGATCTCGGAATATCGGCCGACAAGCTCTCGATTGGTATCATGCGGAAGCTGTGAGAGAACAATCACGAAGTCGACCTTTGCCGACAGTTCCCGGAGTACCTGATCGACAACGGCGGTTACGGGCAGAAATCCGTATTCTGTATCCTGCGGATCACCGATCCTATAAAGACTGGCTGCATCGCAGAGGCTCATGATTCCCACCCTGTTTTCTCCGGCCTCCTTAACAACGTATGGAGTAAAAACCTGTCCGGTCTCGTCCTTCCGCGTTATCGTGGCTGAAAGAAAGGGAAAAGACGCCTCGTTACTCATCTCTAATGCGTGGTCGATTCCATGAAAAATTTCATAGCAACCCACGCCGGCGGCATCGTACCCCATCAGGTTCATGAGTTCGATAACCTGGGACGACTCACTCTCAAAATCCCCGAAAATATCCACCATGTTCCCGGCATCAACGAGCAGAAAAGGTTCTTTTTCTATGCTGCGGAGCCGGCGTAGAAGTGTCGCCCGTTCCACGAGTCCCCCGTAGGGATCATTCGGGCAGCCGCAGATTCTGAGTTTTCCCGTTGAGTTGGCGGTATATACGACTGTCAACTCTCTTCCGTACACGCGATCTGATTTGATCGCACATAACGAGAGCGTCAGTAAAAAAACAACTGTAATCAACTTCCTCATACGCTTCCCCATTATTCCTCTCATTACCACCGCACTTCATGAATATATTTTTACTCCGACCCGTGCGGCGGTATCGTCGATATACTTCTTCGGTTCGGGATTCGTCCAGTCGGGGAAATCCTCGCTGTGACCATGTTCGATGAGGAGCGACCGTGTCGAGTTCAGGCGGCTGAGACCAACAAGGTAGGTCTCAAAATCCATGGTTCCCTTTCCCGGCATCACCTCGGTGAGGAACATCGACATTCTATCCGGCCGCAGGTAGGTGTCCTTGCAGTGTCCCGCAATGATATTCTCCCCGAGAAGGTCGAAGCACTCGTTCACGAGTTCCGTTGTTCTGAAGTGAACTCCGGGATGCATCATGTTCACCGGATCGAGGCAGATTTTCAGGCGGGGATCGGCCACCTCCTCGATGAGTTGGAGATGCGCCCGGGGACTATTCATGCAGGTCATGTTGCACGCTTCAATGGCAAGCGGCACCTGCATTCCGGACGTGTCCTTGAGGAGTTGCTTCATGACAGACACCACAAGCTTCCAGGTTTCCCACGTCCAATTATCCTTGTGCGGCGAAATGGGTTGGAGTGAGCTGCGGGTGCCGGCATGGGTGGTAATCATCTGGGCGCCGACACGTTCCGCGGTTTCACACTGCCCGATGATATACCGGTGGTTCTTCCTTCGTTGCGCCAGGTCGGGATGGATGTTGTTCGTATAGGTGTGGACGTCAAAATAGGTGACATCGTACGTTTTGAGCGCGTCCTTCAGTTCCCGAATCTCTTCCTCGGAAGCTTCGAGCCACGGATTTTTTTTCTCAGTACCCCAGACTGAACACGCCGACGTGTATCCCATGTCCCTGATTTTTTTCACCCGGTCGGTGATACTCGTGTCACGGTTGTAATCGAGGCGCGCTTCGGTTGACCAGGACGCCAGCCTTATGGGCGTTTTACCCGGCGTTAGATCACGTTTGACATTGGCGGGCGGGCTCCAGGGGAGGAGAAAGGGCGGGGATGAAGAAGGTGAACCCGCTTGTTGCACCGATTGAGACGTTGCCGTTCCGGCAAGCAGTCCACCGGATGTGACGGCACCGACAGTCAGCGCTTTTCGCCGCGTGATTTTTCGAGACATGTCAGCTTCCCTTCATTAGAGTCATAACACATAGGGCATCATTCTTATGCGATGTGGTGAGATGTATGCCTGAATATGAATGAGTACGCAGTGCTCGTTTAGAAGACGGTTTATCGCACGCGATGTATCTGATATGAAGATATACGAAAGAACGCGGACATCAAGGGAATTCTATGCTTTTCGCATCAATTATTATATTTTCCCCGCGCTATCCTTCCTCGAAGGCGTGGCCCATCGCTCACGTTCTGAAGCGTTGACCCGGGACACCGGTGATTGGGCATGTTTTCTTGGTAACCGAAGATGTTGTGCCGTCGGTCCAACCACCGGAGACTTCATGCTCAGTCCCGACCGAACCTGGCCGGGAAATCATCCCGCAGTCCGATCTCGCTCGTGTCGATCGGCTGGAAGCCGAGTTTCAGCGCGGGCGATTCTGGTTTCAGGCGAAAATCCCCGTTCGCGAGATCGACGAAGA
>CAYWBT010000145.1:0-8465 GCA_964456585.1 uncultured bacterium | reverse complement strand
AAGTTCGAAGATCATAAATCCTCGACCTTCTTCGTCCAATTGTGGCTCGGATACTGATGCACCCGATTGATGTTTCGTCGGTGGGTTGCATGGACAGCATGCCGCTCGCTATCTGACCGCGGGTTGTTGCATGGTGATACAGTGAATTCCGCCGCCTCCCTGATTGAGGTCTTCGGGATTTATCCGGATAATCTTTCGCATGGGGAACACGTCCTGAACAATGCGCTGCATTTTTTCATCCTTGAGCCGGATTGACTCAGGGCGTCCGGGCTTCCAGTATGAAGGAACGATAACAGCGCCGTTGGTAATCAACATATTCAGGTAACTGGTAGACAGGACGTACCTGAATGTCTCTCCCGCGTTCACCATCGAGCCGTCGTTTCGGATTAACCGTCCCCGGGGAGTCAGAAAAAAATCACCCTGCTTAACCATGCTCGTCTTGATAATATGGTCGGCGATGGGAACCCTGATAATGGTAAACGGTTTCCCATCCTGGTCTGTCGCCTCGCTGAGTATCCGGTAATTTTCTTCCAACCGCTCGTATGACATGCGATAGATGGGGTCTGCATCGCGTTCTTCGGGAGTAACCTCCGCAAGCAGTATAGTGGCGGGGCCGACAAAACGGCAGAATTCATCGATATGTCCGCCGGTGACCGATGCGGTGAAAATATCTCCCGGAAGTGCACCGCGGGTAAATTTATCGTCCTCTGCCAGCCCTTGTTTCAGCCAGATCATTTTTGTCTGCCCGAGAGTCCGCAGCAGTTCCCGTTCAAGCTCGTCCCGTGTTTTCCCTTGATTCCTCTGCAATGCCACCGTTTCAACCGCCAGCATGGTGCCCCGGCCGTTGACTTCCCGGTTACCGCCCTCGCTCACGAGGTTCGAGGTGATGGTGGAAATCCCCAGATTCCGGGCGATTTCCGTATCAATGCTCCCGATTTTCTGAGCGTACGGATCGGCGACATCCACTTCGCCGCAGAAGTTATACTGAAAATCGGCGATCTTAAGGGTGCCCTGACTGTTTTTAATGAAAACCGGCCCGATATCTCTGAGCCATTTATTTTTTTCCTCCAGGACGCAGTAGCTCACATGGTGCGTGGGAATCGCCTCTTCCCGGAGAAACCGCGCGACCTTTTCCCGTTCTTCCTCGCCCTTTACAATGAGTTTTACATTGACGAACGGCTCCAACTCCTCGATGAGACGCATAACGAGAAAATGGGTCAGGTTGCCATCGAGGTGAGATTCGACAGCCCATACCATCCAGATACAATCATGGGGCTCATACTCGGCGGGAAGCCGGTAAAGTGTTTCTTCGGGATCCACCTTAACCTGGGTGAATGCAGATGTGCTGTGAACGGTAAACATGGTTATACACAAGAGAACGATAATCACGTGTTGAAACAAAAATCTCATGTTTGTATTCCGTTTCGTTGTTAAAAACAACACCGCGCCGTAAGCGAACTGTGTCCCAGCCTTTTCCCCGATGTCTGTTGCATTGTTATGATAAAAGTCTGCGTGATACTCCTTAGGTGTACCCCGCATCATGCGAGCAGTTTCTGCGCCTTTCTGAGGAGCTTTTCAACCGGGAGGTTGTACGGACAGGACTTCTCGTATGATGCGAGATTACGTGCCGCCTCGACACGGGCGTGTTTCGGAAGTGCGCGATAGCATGCCTTTGCCATGTCGGGTTTGTTATGCCCGATAGCGTAACCCATGAACCGCAGGATATCCGATACGGCGACACCCCCGGGATTTGCGCGCTCGCATGCTCCGCACAGACGGCAGATGTATGAGCCTGCGGCCTCGCTGAACCGCTTGAGCCCACGGTCCTCGAGGTCGGTAAACTCACCGCCGACTGCCTCGAGGTTCTCCTGCACCTCCTCGAATGAATTGAGCATGTTGCCGAAAGCAACCACGCCGGGAACGCTGAGGGTAAAGTGGATGAGGGCGGTTGCGATGCTTTTGTTGTCGGGTAGAAAGTCCTGTATCCGCTCACGGAGATCAGGTATCTCGTCCCAGTATTTCGGGCCCCACATGAAGACCTTCATGGCGGTTATACCGATTCCCCGGTCGGCTGCTTTTTTGATAAGGGCGAAATACTCATCCTGCTGAAATTTCTGTTGGAAGACCTCCTTGGTCAGGTAATCTCTCGGAACGACCGGATTGACCGGAACCTGGATGACATCGAACAGGTCACTCTCCACCGCGGCTTCAAAAACCTCCGACGTATTGATGTGCTGGGACATCATGAGGTAGCGGGTTTTACCCTGTTTTTTCAACTGTTCGAACGCTTGGATCGCACCCATTTTCGTCCTGACGTCTTCTGCGCTCCGGTACTGGGAGTGTACCTTGAACCCGTCTATGTATTCGAGGCCGGTCTTTTCCAAAGCCCGCTCGAATATCTCGATTGCCTTGTCTTTGTCGAGGCTTGCCACCGTGGTATCGCAGTAGAACGAATCGCGGTCGAGACTTCGGAAGAGATCGTACGGTGCCGGATTTGCCCAGGTGCCGATCTTGTGCCAGTAGTTAACTCCGGCGGCAATCTGTATCTCGTACATTTTTCTGTCGCTCATCCGGTCGCCGAGGAAAGGGGAAACCATCATGTTGGTCCGCCCGAGCTTGACGAGTTTCATCGTTCCGCCGGATTTGCTGCAGTTCAGCCCCGAAATTGCCAGCGCGCCGGTCGCCGCTGTTGCGGTAACCCCGGTCAAAAAGCGCCGTCGCGACAGTGCGGTATTCATGGTATGTTCAGGTTGATCTTTCATTCTTTTATCTCCATGGGAAGTGGTCGGCGATTGTTGCCGAGTTGATCGTGCCGGCCAAAGGTGTTTTCAGCCAGATAGCTGCATGCTCTCATAAGGTAGGTGCATCGTGAGAGAGAAGTCAACTCTGTTTCATGACACACCCCCGAATTTTTACCGGGGGATATGCCACTCAGTCTGCGCCCGCACGATCTCACGGCCGGAATCTTTCCGTATGATACTGTGCCGGAAACACGTCCCCGGGGCATCCAGCGACGCGCACCTCGAGATCACGCGTTCCCTGAAAAAAGTTTCGGCGAGGAAATTGATTTCCAGATTCAAAAGCACATGGGTCTGGAGAACCTCATCTGGAACGCTCTCGATCACCCATGCGATGTAACTGACATTGTTCACGTGCTGGTTTACATCGAGATCGCTGAAGCGGACAAAAAACGTTGTTTCGAATTCGTGTTCCTCCAGAGTGGGAAGCTTTTCGAGGTCGTCCGTACCCGCCCGTTCGGGATATTTTTTGATGGCCTTTTCGAGGAATGGCCTGACACGTACCGGGCGTCTCGATTCGGTGTCGATCATCACCCAGGCGGAAGCTCCCCTGCCGTACACCCTTCCATCGCGGCCCAAGAAGCGGAAATCGCGGAGAGCAAAAAGTCGATCGATTCCCGCTGGCCAGGTTTCAATGGTTATCTCGTCCTGCCATCCCGGGAATGTCTCCATATGCACCGCCAGTCGCGAGAGCACCCAGGTGTGCTGTACGGTGAGGAGGTCCTGGAGCGCGAGCCCAAGCGCATGGGCATGGTTACCCGCGGCGTTCTGCATCATGTTGCAGAGGGCAAGTGCGGAGAGATTCCCCCGAATATCAACCTCGTCGGGACGGATCGTGTGGGTTTCCCGCCACACGGGTGGAGGCTCGTGTCCAGTAGATTTTTTGCTATGGTGTTTCTTTCTCTGCATTCGCTCTGATTTATTACCTTATTATTGTTCTTTGTTGAAAATTTCAAAAGAATTCTTTTTTATGGTTAACAATATACTGCTGGTTAAAATAAAAATTGCATCGAAAATCACCCCTTGATTCCAATACGAATCCCAAAAAGAGATATGCTCTATCATCAATATTTTTTTTCCTGTGGGAAGTTCAATAAATAATCCACTATTGTCATAAATTAATAGCCAGTTTTGTGAAAATTTTCTAAAAGTTTTTGCCCTAAGTTTGTCTGTTTTTTTCTCAACCGTCTGTATTATTCCCTCTGCCCATTGTATCTCGCAGAAATTACCCGGCCACCCTTCAGCTTCTGAACTATCCTGTTGAAAGATTCTATCAATATCATCAGATGTCCTTCGGGTATTGTAAAAGCTCACGCCGGGCTCATTGATAAATCTGGGTGGGGTACATTTCTCCGCACGGGCATCAAACCAGGCCTTATCCGATTGAATGAATTCGGTGATTTCAATCCCGATTGATTTTTTTTGATCATGAATCTGGAAATCAGGTCTGTCATCATGCACGATGCGGAGCGGATAGGAAAAGAATCCCGATTCCGCAACGTTGTGCAAGAAATGACAGATCGCCCAGATCTCGCAGTGTTTGGTTGTTCTTCCTTTGGTTCTTAACGGAACAGATGGAGTAATATCAGTTAAAATACGTAATAAATCTTTGGATGATTTCGCATCAATGCATGAAATTTATTTCACCTTTTTCATGTCCATACGATATTTATAACGATTCAATCAGTAATATTTTTCAAAGATAATTTCCCTTGAAACATTCAATTTCTCGTGGTAAAATCGTAGAACAGACCGGTGATTGGATACGGGTGAAAATCCCTATAATACTAACGGTAAACACTTATGAGCGCAAGGAATTTCTCCCCATTAGACCATTTTCCGATAGGGGAGCCCCTGCGGTTCGCAGCACAGAGGGATACACCATCTCACCCCGGATGACTTCAGAGGATGAGTGTGTTATTACGGCATACGGCCGTGCGATAGCGTCGGGTGTGAGATGTTCGGGAGAGCAATTTTTTTCTGGCCGAAAAATAAAGGCCGATTATTTTCATTGATAACAATATAATTACCACTATACTATTGCTGTCACTAAGAAATTACTAGTGAGGCAAAGGTGGATAAACACCGAAGAACATGGTGAATTTCAGACATACGGTAAATTTTACTAAAAAAAGCTTGACATTTCTGTTACGAATGTATTAATATTACTTCTGTCGATTAATTAAAAACTTTCAGCATGGGAGGGTGAAATGAAAACGCACATCGGCGCACTCGGCAAAATCGAATGGGAATTGATGAATATCTGCTGGAAAAATGGGAGAAAAACACCGGCACGGGTCATCTATGAAGAATCAATAAAGCGGCAGATGCGCCATTACTCGACAGTAAAAACGATGCTCGATCGGATGGTGAGAAAGGAATACCTTGAAAAGGAAAAGTTCGGTCCTCTCTGGCTGTACTCACCCAAGAAAAATCGGAAAATCGTTATTGCGAGTGCCATCGATGACTTTATCAAAACGGTCACCTGTAATGAAACCGTGCCGATTATTAAACATATCATCGAGAGCAAAAAATATGAGACGGACGCCGAAACGGTGAAGAGCCTTCTCAAAGAGATTGCGAAGAAATAATCGACAGTGATATAAGACTCGTTACTGATATCTTTTTTCGTGTATACCGGGCGTGAAAAACCGGGTGTCAACAGTAATGCCCGCCGGTGGTGGTCCCGCACACGGCCCTGGCCTCTCGGGGTGAATCGAAGAGGCCGGTCGTGGGGAGCGCCTCGGTGCCTTCACGGTGAAAAAACACACTTGAATTGCCGCGCATTTTTGTTCATATTTACTCCATGCAGAAACAACAACACAAACCACGTACATCGAAACACAGTCCGCTTATCAAACTTACCCGCAACCTCCTGCGCAAGGTCAACCGTGCTTTGAACGAATTCAACCTCATCGACGAGGGTGACCGTGTCTGCGTGTCGGTATCTGGCGGGAAGGACAGCCTCTCACTTTTGCACCTGCTGATTGAGCACCGGCGGTTTTTCCCGATGAACTACGAGATAGGAGCGGTTCACGTCGTTTCCGATTTTGCTGAAAATGCCGAGAAAACCAGAGACTATCTCGCCGGTGTGTTTGAGTCGAAAGGTATTCCCTACGGATTCGTGAATATATCTGTCACAACTGACCGCGAAGGCAATCCATGCGAACCTTCGTGCTTCTGGTGTGCCTGGAACCGAAGGAAGGCGGTTTTCAATTACTGCGTGGAGCACGGTTACAACAAGCTTGCCTTCGGGCACCACTTCGATGATGTCGCAGAAACGACACTGTTGAACCTTGTCTATCACGGCACCATGGAGACCATGCTTCCCCGGCGCACGTTTTTCGACGGCAAGTTCGATGTCATCCGGCCGCTGTTCTACCTCCGTGAACGCGAGACGGTGAACCTGGCGAACAAAGCCGGTTTTTTAGCGGAAACCTGCACCTGCAGCCGTGCGGATACGGGCAAGCGGCGGTACATGAAGAATCTCGTGAGGGAGCTTGCGCGAGAGTCAAAGCTCCTTCACTTCAACCTCTGGCGCGCCTCCCGTGCTTGGCATGACACCTTCGGAGATCATCCCCTGCACCCGAACGAGCGGGATGAGGGATATAGTGGCTTGGACACATGTGATGGTGAGCCCCGGTAAATAATGATGGTATGCTTCCCTTCGGCGCTCAACGACGGCGAGGGGAATGGCTTGTTCCGTCCTGCGGGCAGTCTTCCTGTCGATGGATAAAAACCGGCGTTCCTACCTGATGCCGTGATTGAGACGCAGTACTGCTTCCAGAAAATAGTAATCACCCCATATCAACGATGTATCGGATTGGGGATCGGTTGGTTTCTTCCATGTTGCGTGGGTGATAATGCCCGCGCTCTTCGTGTTGTCGGCAAGGTATGCAGACGAACAGAGCGAGGCGATCATGGTCACCGAAGTGGTACGGTACTTCTGCCGGGCTTCAGCATCCGCCGCCTTCTCGCATAGTTCGAGGAGTCCCACAGTTGCGACCGATGCCGCCGATGCATCACGCATAATATTGGGAAGTGCCGGATCGCTGACATCCCAGTAGGGGATTCCATCTGCAGGAAGGTGGTCGATAAGGAAGTCCGCAACCTTTTGTGCAGCAGCAAGGAAACGGGGATCCTCCGTGTATCGGTATGCTGTGATGAACCCGTAGAGCGCCTGACCCTGGCCGCGCGACCAGGCTGACTCGCCGCTGAGACCGCAGAGGGTGTCGTTGCCGATTACCTCACCTGTTTCCGGATTACAGTCGACAAGCTGAATGGTGCTCCCGTCCGCGCGGATGTGGTGTTCGATGGTGTTCAAGGCGTGTGTCACCGCCATGTCAAACCAAGACGATTCGCCGCCGTTCCGCGATGCCCAGAACAGCAGCTCGATATTCACCATGGTATCGATCAGGACGGGGAACTGCCACTGCTCCGCCTCGTTTGCCTTGATGTGTCCGACCTTCTCACTGTACCGCGTGGCAAGTGAACGGGCGGACTCGACGAGTACCTCGCGGTACCTTTCATCCCCGGTCAGCCGGTACCCGTTACCGTAACTCGGAAGCATCTTGAATCCGTTGTTATGATCGCCAGTGGCGAGCTTCTCCTGTTCAAGGTTCTCTGTCCATATCCGGGCGACCTGCTCCCACTGCTTGTCGCCGGTATGCTCGTACATGAGCCAGAGGCAGCCGGCGAAGAATCCGCTCGACCAGGCACAGCTGTCGGTCATCGACCAGGTTCCGTCCTCCTGGATGAACCGTGGAAACCGCTTGTCACCTGCCGGCCACGTTACCACCGTTGGCGATTGCGGAATGTTCGATTGGAAGAATGTATCGACCGTCTTGAAGAGCTGCATTTCGGCAAATGTCAGGCAGCGTTCGACTGACGGCACTTCGCTCGTTTCACGCGGACCTTTATTTTCTTTGAGCTGCCCGGTTTCCGGCTCTGGTGACGTACATGAGAGTACCATCACGGCAATAATGGCGGCAGTCGCGATGATGTTCTTTGTTTTGAGACCCATCCGATCATTCCTTCCGAGGACTATTCTGTATGGTTGCTTTTCACTGTGTGGGTTATTCGGAAATTTCCTCCCCAGTCGGTTTCTGCCGCCAGTAGTTGGCGAGCGTCGATCCGGAAATGTTCATCCACTTGCCGAATATGATGGGCGCGAGGGCCGCATCTGTGCTCTTCAGCGCGTCGAGTGCGATTCCCATGCCCATGCCACCGTTCTTCAGGCCGACTTCGATCGCCATGGTGCGACAGTCTCGTTCAGAGAGGCCGATTAGCTTACTTGACCAGTACCCGAGGATATACCCCAGAAAATTGTGAATGATTGCTGCTCCGACCAAGGCCAGCCCGACGACGAGCAGCTTGTCACGGTTATGGGCGACCACGATCGTGACAAAGAGCAGGATTGAGATCATCGAGAGCAACGGTAGCAGCCGGTCGAGCCACCCCTTTCTCCCCTGCAAGAGCTTGTTCACAATGAGGCCAGCGGCGACCGGTATAATCACGAGGCTGAGAATAGAGATCATCATGTCCACAAAGGGGATGTCGATTAACTTACCCGCAAATACCTGCATGAGCAGGGGGGTGACCACCGGCGAGATGAGCGTGGCAAAGGTGGTGATGCTGACCGAGAGTGCAACGTTCCCATTCGCGAGG
>CAYWBT010000144.1:0-8478 GCA_964456585.1 uncultured bacterium | reverse complement strand
TTTGGCATGCAGGGATTCAAGGGAATGGAGCTTCTCTACAAGGATTATATCCAGAACTATAACAGCTACAGGCAGATTAACTACACAGTGCAAGTGGAGAATCGGACTACCTATTTTGGTTTCGAGGTCTGGGGAGGTTTCGGATTCAGGTTCGAAGAAGTCTCATTCGATGAACCGTTTCGCGTTTTTGAGGAATATAAGGCAACAACGTTCTTTACTCAACTGTGGCTCGGATACTAAAACAGTTTAAACCGCAGCTGTTCACGACTGGTGACACCGAAGAAATACGTTCATCGCTCGGTCTGTCCTGTAAAAAATTGCGCGGCACGGCGAAATACAATCATGTTATGAGAATTTCGGCCTGATAATTACCATTTTAAATTCTACCCTCATCGGTGGGGAGTACCGGCGCTACAGAATGTTCATTAACCTGCCGAGCTGGAAAATTGTTTTATAGAGGGAGTTGGGACGTTATATTGTTTATTCTTGATCATGAAGGGGCATTCCTGCTTTTCATTTTCACCGTTGGTGTATTCGCCACACATACGTAGTTTTTCGTAACTCCTTTTTCTTGCCAAAAAGGACCGTTAAATGAAAAAATTACCGGTGTTGTTTCTCGCATTTTGGTTCTTCTTATGTCCCGATACCTCAGCACAGAATATCTACGAACTGCGCAACCTCACCGACGATGACTGGCAGAAAATGACTACCCAGGAGCGGTTGAGCGCCCTCAATACCTCGAACAATCGCGCCCAGAACAAAACCTTCGTCGGGAACTTCGGCATGAACTACGACCTCTATCCCCGGTGGGGTTACGATTACTACGAGATGGAAGACCGTTACGAGAACTATGCCTTCCGTGGATTTCAGAATTATGATATCATCGAGGACCGTCGCCGGCGTTGGTACTACAACCAATTCGGCGACCGGCTGACCAAAATGAGAACCAGCGCCCGGATCTGGTATGAGCAGTATAATGACGATGGTACGGCGACACTAAACAACAATCCCACGAACTATGCCAATTCCCAGCTCGGAGCCCGCGGCACGACGCTTAATGTGGACGGTATCTGGGTGGCTAAGGAATCAACCGACGACTGGGCGATCTCCGCGGTCGGTGCCGGATCCCTGCGCGCCAAACTGACACCCCTGACCCTGAGCATTCCGAACATAGACGGCATGAAAGTGGATTTCCAGTCCGCGAATTATGCCATGAGCATGGTCAACACTAATCTGGCCCAAACAAATGGTCGTTGGGTTATTCCCGATACTCCCTACATACGGGGATTACAGTTCCGCAGGAAATTCGGGGCATTGACCCTGGGATCCACCGTTTCCAACCTGTATGCAGCCCAGCCAAACCGTGACAAGGGATCCAGCCTCAAGGGAAACGTATCCGACTATGCTCCCACACCACTGATCTATGCCATCCGGGTGGTTGACGATTCTCCGCACGACGCCGGCGGACCGGTTGTCCACGATGTTAAGCTCAAGGTCAACGGCCGGTACCGCCCCGATATCAAGCCAATCGTGATACTCGATGACCTCCGCCGCGAGCGAATCACCGCGGTGACAGACCAGGCACAGCAGCGATACTTGGACCCCCGTTCCGTCATCAACGTGCCGCTCTCGTTCGATTCCGTTTCGATCAATGAAAGCATGCCGAAGTACCTGGACTACCTGAACATGAACGACTACCACCGCGGCTGGAACACGAAGTCGCTGGACGACACCTTCAATCTCCAGGCTGCGAAACAGTACTACCGGATTATCGATCCCGGGGGGGAACCGCTCCAGGTCAATGGCACCGAATACGTCGTGTACCTCTTCGACACCGGGGGCATCACCGATCGTATCACCCGTGTCGAGGCCGAGATCACCGTCGAGAACGACTACCGGATACAGACCTCGCAGATAGTAACCAAGAAGAAGGAGGGCGGTCACGATTCAACCGGTGAAAATTATTCCCACTATGACGCCCCGTACTGGAAAACCATGACACAGGCGGACGGCAACATCAAGGACGGCTCGAATCTGCGCACCGTATCGATTGATTTCGGCTATGAGGTCGGGAACCTGATCTATGGCTTCGATGCGCATTTCAACTACCTCGGATTCAAGATCAACGGCGAATTTGTGACCAACACGCACTACTTCATGTTCTCAGACGGCGTGCCGGGAACCGGCCTCCCCTCGAACGAACCACAGGACATCTCCGCACGGAAGGGGCACCGCTCTTCCCAGACCGATCACGCTTACTATCTCATCGTGGAGAAGGATTGGGACTACTTCGGTTTTGCCGGGGAACTATTCAAGATGGGCAAATTTTACCGTCCCTACATGGATTTCTTCACCGCATCCGAGGTAGCAGGCACTTCAATCAACGTTCGCAACAACAACCTGCGACTTACCATGATCGAGGATAACGACGACGATGATATGTATCCGGACACCATGTACATCACCCGCGTCATGGCTATCTCGATGCAGTCCCTGCGGGATCCCGATGGTGTCTTCCCCGGGAACGATGCTGACCATGACGGTCTTCCCGACAACGAGAAAAACAACAATAACATCCCGGATTACAACGAGCCATATCTCATGTTCGATGTCGACCCTGACGAATTCGTGTTCGGAGACGATTTCAACAACAACTCCATCCCCGATTTCCGCGAAGATGACATGAAGTACGACACGCCTTATGACCTCGACCGACAGGGGCGGCACTTCTACTTCCGTGTCTCCCCCCAGCGCAATATCAATTTATACCTCGGTTCCTCACGGACGCGGGGAGTCGGTCTCGACGCCAGAACCGATAACGATTACCTGAAGTTCAACGTGCAATACAACGTCTTTTCTGTCGGCAGAATCTTCGCGGAATACCGTCACGAGCGGATTCGGGACAACATACAGGACCGGTTCGTGGTCGTCCCGACCCGGATCGTATACTCCGCAGGGGCAACGTGGCGGAATTCGAGCTATTCCCGCGACCTCTATTATGACGAGATCGAGTACCGGAACTCCCGGGTGGATCGATTCTACCTCGATTCGACTTTAAGGCCGATCCCCTCGCTCTCGATCACGAACCATGTGAAGTACGAAGGCAACCGCCAGGTCGAGGGAACCATGTACGACAACACCTTCCAGCCGAAGGACACCATAACGACGTTTGCGATGGTGAACAGGTTTGTCTACACCAAGGCGTTCGGAAACTGGACCTTCTCCCCGGGATTGAAGTTCCGCCTGTACAAGAAGGGGCGTTCCGAATCGCTTAATCCGCTCGATCACTACCTGATGCGCATTCCGATGGTTACCCTGAAATACAAGTTCTCCCCGGCGACGAATGTTACGTTTGGCATGCAGGGATTCAAGGGAATGGAGCTTCTCTACAAGGATTATATCCAGAGCCACAACGATTACCGGCAGATAAACTACACGGTGCAGGTTGAGAACAGGACCACCTATTTTGGTTTCGAGGTCTGGGGAGGATTCGGATTCAGGCTCGAAGAGGTATCATTCGATGAGCAGTACCGCGCGTTTGAGGAATATAAGTCAACAACGTTCTTTACTCAACTGTGGCTCGGATACTGAAAACACCCTGAACGAGACCTCGTCTGGTACGCTCGTACGAGGCCACGTTCCCCCGAGCTGATCGCGGCAAACAGAAACCTGCGGGCGGTTACCAGATGAGGCGCGTCCCGGTATCGGTCCAGGTATGGAGGTTGACACCAAGCCGAAAACGCCTGAGTTCTTCGGGGTTCTTCACCGGGACGATGCTGTCGCCCCTGATCCAGTACATTTGTATCTTTTCCGGATCGTTCTCGCCCAGGCCGCGCTCCTTTGCGATCCGGGTGTAGTAGAGCTCCTTCGGATTGTGTCCCATGATGTAGCTTCCAACCGCATCCACCTCGAATACTGACAGACCGGCAATGACCACGTTGGTGAGTTCATCTCTCCCCGTGTCGAATCCGCTGCCGTCACGGCCGATGACACCCTCGATGATGTTGATTGAAGGGGTGATGGCAGTCGCGGAGTCGAGGGCTCGCTGGCACCACTGCTCATCCCACATCAGGCGTTCGATACCCTTCATGAATTCGTTCACCTCGGCGGGATTTTTCCTGATCTTCTTAAACGTATCCCATCCTCCGCGCTTCTCATACTCGGGATAGTAGTTTTCGTAATCCCAGTACTTGTAGCCCGCGCGACGGTGCCGGAGGAAACTCTGCTCGATCCGCTCCTGGTAATCCTGAACGAAGTCACGCTTGTAGTTGATGCGATAGGTTCGCTGCGCCAGTGCGGGGAGCGCCGCCCACGACAGGCAATACTGGCCGTATCCGTGGGGCACCGTGCCCTGGAGATTCTTTACGGTAAGCGTCGTTAATCCGAGGTTGTGGCATTTCAGCTTCGCCATGTTGATGAACAGGTTGTCGCGATCGCCGATCGGACGATAGGTGGGTATCCGTTTCCATACAACGGGTTTAGGAACCCGGTGCCAGTTGAGTTCTTGCTTGCTGTAGTGTTCAAACTGGCGGTAATTCGCCTCGATCATATTAATGCCGTGCCGGTCGAAAACGGAATAGATACCGGTCTTCCGGTGGTTGACCACCGTAGTGCCTCGGTCGCTGACGATGACATTCGTATTCCCGATGTCGCGCAGGCCGCCGACAAAGCCAGCCACAAAATCGCACGAGGTGTTGATTCCGACGACCGGGCTAAGGACATGGTCCGGCACGGTGGTGAAATTCGGTTTTATAAGCGTCGAGCCACCCGTGTCGCTCCCGGGGACAAAAATATCGCGAACGGCTTTGTTCCCGATCTCCTCGAGTTCGGGGCGGGCTTCGGTGAAGAATCCCCGCTCATCGCGCGGCACTCCAACATGGGTCTCGATGAGAAATACCGCACGTGGATTGTTGCGAATCTCGGGGCGTATTTCGGGCATTTTGTTTTTTCCCTTGCCGCCTTCGAGGAGGTACAATCCCTCTTCAATATCAATGCCGCCCCCTGAGCCGTAAAATTCATCCGCAAACGTCGGCATCGCAAGCCCCGCAAGCGCAGAGCCGGCAAAAACACCACCGCCAAGAGCGGCTTTCTGGAGGAATTCCCGCCGTTTCATGATGATTCTCCCTCTTTTTATTTTTAGCGTGTGTTTTTTTCATTCATTATACAGTTTCCATATAAATATAGCATATACTCCCGGTGAAATCACAAATTTTCTTCTTGTCGGAAAAATTCGGCGGCATATCCGGCACACAAGCGGTCCTTCCCTCGTACGGTAATAAATCGTATTATCAGTATCTCCGGGTGGATACTTCTCTCGCAAGCATGGTGATATCATTGTCTGATCGAAAAAAAAACGAGTACACCTGATTTTTTTATCACTTGACAGAAAAAACAAATGTTCTATATTGTTTATTGGAATGTTATAATTAATTTAGCAGGATAACCATGTCATGGCAATCAGTTCGATACAAACGAGCCGCGGCAACCGGACGGGGACAGTCGGAACAGCTTCCGCCTCTTCCAAAAAAACCGGATCACAGCAGTGGTCGGCTTCCGGCAACGTTGGAAAAGGTGCCAGCGCTACTCCTGCGGCGAGCCCTTTCGAACAGTACGCGAAAGCGTTCGGCCTTAACCGGGTGACTGTCGATACGAGCGGCGCGGTAACGCTTCCGAAGGACGGAGCCCGGGCATACCAGCAGGCGGCGGATCTGTACAACCTGTATACCACTGCCACGTTCCCCGGGAGTGAACGCACCGATGGTATTGCAACGAACACTGTTCTGCAGCAATCCAGAAATCCCTTCGCGATCGATTCATTTGAGAGCACGGCGGTAACGCAGGTGACCTATGAGCCTGTGCAACCCGCAGCCGTGGTTCAAGAAATTGCTGCCGAAGAAACCACCGCGGGGGACGTCGAGACCACAACGCCGACTTCCCGGACGATAGCCCGGGCAAATCAGGCGATCATCCGTGGTAATGTCTCTCTCATGCTTCAGAGAGGAATACAATCCTTCCGTGATGCCGCCCCTTCCGTGACCGGCGAAAAGAACCTTCTGAGTGCGAACAGCTCTAAAAAAACGTCTCTGGTTGATACTGATCTCCAAGGTTCCAGCAGTTCATCGAGCACATCGACGCTGGCGGCATTTTATCAGGGTGGCCGGGACAGCAACAATGGCGTCCTGAAGAGTGCACTGAATTCCTATCTTCAATCCGACAACAACGGGAACGGTCTTTTGTCAAATAAACCGACAAAATCGCCGCTTTCGCTCATCGGCAGTTCAAATAAAACGTCCGTGACCGGGGATGTTCTCGAAAACTTTTATACCTCGAATAAAAGCGCCCGTACATCCCCCCTGAAGAGCGGGCTGGAAACCTATCAAAATCCCGGGAAAATGAATAACGATCTTTTTAAACTAGACCTCGGTGTGTCTTCATCAGAAAAGGGTGGATCTCAGGTAGCGTGGGCCGCCACGCGTACACCGCTCGAAGACTTCTATGGCAGGAAGAACACCTAGTCCGCCCGGGAGCCATACTTATCGGCACCCCGGAAGTACTGAAGACTCTTCACACCCTTCTCTTCGACACCTCCTCGCGTCCCGCAGACCGTGTTTTTTTAGGGCATAACAATCGCAGGCATCCTGTTTCATTCAGAGAACCACTCGTGCCGGGATCGAGGAAAGAAACGGCGGGGCAAAACAATGGCAGAGAAAAGAACGGTGCTCGTTCTCAATTCCGCCCAGGGCAAGTATCCTGTCGGAAACGACGCGTGGATTCAGGCCACGGTGCGGGCCGTTCGTGAACTTGCCCGTCACCCTTTCACCATAATCTGCAGTGAAAAACCCGCGCCCTGGGACCTCGTTACCTACCTTGCCGCACGATACGGTATGACTGTCAGGCTGATCGTCATGGCGGATGATACCCGGACGGGGCACCGTACCTGCGACCGGCTGGCGGAAGACTTCGCCCTGGACAGGAACAAGACAACACCTCTCTACCTTGGCACCGGTTCGGTATCTCAGCCTAAAAAAAACTGGCGGCTTCGCGACAGGCGTGCCCTCGAAGAAACCGACCTGATCTATCCGGTTTCCATCCGCCCGGACGGAAAGCTGGCGCGTCTGCTCGAATCCGCTTCTTTCCGGGACAAAATCCGTGACGACTTCCGGATACCCTGGCGGGCTTACGGGGAAACCGGTTGCCTCCCCGCCTATAACCTGTTGGGCAGACCAACCACGCCGTTTCCCCCGGGATCGTGGCTCATCCACTGGACCCGTTCATCGCCGGGTCCCTGGCCGGGTGAGAAAGCGCGGGACTTTTACCGCGATCTCCTGAAAGATGCCGGTCACTATGTACGCAGCGCCGAAAGAACGCTCGGACGGATTCTCACGGAACGTACGGTGCGGGGAACCTCGTGGCGCGTATCCGGCGGCGGGACTGTCGTATCCCTGACCACCCTCTCTGCAGAGGAAACAATCCCGCTCATTCGCTGGAGAAAGCGGTTTGTCCGGTACAGTTTCGAGCCGTACGGTTTCGCGGTGCGGCTCGCCGCCGCAGTCGCTCTCGGCGCCCGTGAAGTCGAGTACGTTACGGCAAGCGGCGTTTATCCATCAGAGAGAATTTTTCAGCATTCACCCGGTATACGCGGTGACTGGACCCGCGAAAAGGAGTGGCGTATCAGGGGAGATTTCGATCTTGGCTGCCTCGCCCGGGACGATTTTTTCGCCATCGTTCCCACTCGCGCCGACAGAGAGCGCCTGCGGTCGATCGGGGGGCTTGAAACCATACGGTATCATGTTCTTTTCAGCGATTCTGTTGTAACCTGAGCCTGTACCGCAGTTGTCTTCGTTCCCCCTGTCGTCTCCTCCCTGACAAGGAAACGGGTGGGATCGTCAGCCTGCACCACGCCCGTTCGGCATCGGCGGCGTATCCACTTTCCTACCAACATATCGAACCACGACAAGGACGAGGACCGCTCCGGCAGGAATCGAGACCACCGGCTGCACCAGCAGGCCCGCGGGCAGAAATCCGGCCGCGATCGCAATCGCCGCCACGGTGAGGGCGTAGGGCGCTTGCGTCTTAACATGGTCGATGTGGTCGGATGCGCTCGCCATGGACGACATGATCGTGGTATCAGACAGGGGGGAACAATGATCGCCGAATACGGCTCCGGTAAAGACCGCTCCCATGGTGGCGAAGAGGAGGGAATCGACCGCACCTCCCGACAGCTTGTACACGAGCGGAACGACCACCGGCATGAGAATGGCGATGGTACCGTACGCGGTACCGGTCGCAAACGCCACGGTGCAGCCGATGACAAATGTCGTGGCCGGAATCAGCGCCGGAGGAAATGTCCCCTCCAGGAGCCCGACGATATAGGATGCCGTTCCGAGGTCGCGGCATACGTTACCGATTCCCCATGCCATGACCAGTATGACTGCCGCGGTGAAAATGGATTGGGCACCCTCGATCCACGACTCGACG
>CAYWBT010000143.1:0-8531 GCA_964456585.1 uncultured bacterium | reverse complement strand
AGAAGCACTCCTGAAAACCCCTGTCCATGGGACGGCAGGGATGATTGTCGCCGAGGTGCCACTTTCCGAATATACCGGTCCGGTACCCCGCCTGCGATAGGACATCCGCAATCGTCACCTCATCCTCCCTGAGCAGGCTGCGGCCGAGAATAGTATGCGATATACCGCAACGGAATTCATGGCGCCCGGTCAGCAATCCCGCCCTTGTCGGGGAGCAGGTTGGGCTGACAAAGAAACGGTTGAACCGGGTGCTCTCCTGGTAGAACCTGTCGATATTCGGCGTGCGAATGTCCCGGTTGCCGTGGCACCCCAGATCGCCGTACCCCTGGTCGTCGGTCATGACGAGAATGACATTGGGACGGCGGGAGAGCGTCCTGGATTGAGCTGCCCCCGGTTGTGGATTGGTACCGGCGCCGAAGGCTAGCATGCCGCCCGCAGTCATCTGTCCGAGGAAATCCCGTCGCTTCATGGCACCCATTTTATCCATCCTTTCGGAAATCGTCGAAAATCACTCCATTGTCACTAACATAGGAGAATCTCCGCCGTAATGAAAGTATTTTAAGCAGAGGAAACGGGTAACCGAAGTGAAATGAGATACCAGTTGCTTTTTTCTCTAAAGTATGGCTTATTTAAAAAGGCTTTCGCGTACAACAGTAATTGTTTCCAAGATGTTAAAAATCAGTTAGTACCGGGAGGAATATTCATGAAATTAAAACACCTGCTTGCCCTGTGTGTTATGCTGGAAACCTGTCTTGCAGGAGGTGTCCGGTCGGAGAACGGAGACTGGTACACCGAGGGGAATTACGAGCCAAAAAAACGGGTGAAGGTCACCCTGACCAACACGCTCAATATCGAACGGAAGGACTGTCCCGTTGTCATCGCCCGCGAGGACCTTCCCATCGGGAACGTTCCCCAGCGCTACATCACGGTTGTCGATCCGTCGCAGCCCTCGAATCCCGAGCCGACCCAAGAGATGCTCCGCCAGAACAGCGGCTACCTTCTCCGCAAGGAAACGGCAGGACACTATGTCGAATACCAGATGGACGATCTCGACAAGGATGGCATATGGGATGAACTCTTCTTCATGGTCGACATCAAACCCCGCGAGACAAAGACTATATACCTGTACGTCGAGAAGGCCGAACGCGGACTCTACAGTCACAAAACACATGCCGCTATCGGCTATTATGGCCGTCACATAGTGCCGTTCTGGGAATCCGAACTGATGGGCTGGAAGCTCTGGTTTCCCACGAGTGTCGATCTCCACGGGAAGCGGGATCCGATGATGGCGGCGTACTTCGAGTACTCGATGAATCTATCCGGTTACTACATGCCCTACGAGTATGGGACCGATATTATGACCGTTGGTTCGACCTTAGGTTCAGGAGGGATCGGTCTCATCGAATACCCGGCTTTTCCCGATTCCATCTCGCGGCCCCCCTATGATTATCGTACCGGCGTCGAACCGGCGGCAACGACCCGCTACGCGTTCGACGTGGTGGTCAACGGCCCCCTGCGCAGCATGATCAAGGTAAAGACGATGAACTGGGATACCGGCGCAGGGAAGTACGCGTTCGAACAATACTATACCGCCTATGCCCACAAAAGTTATTCGACATGCCGTGTAAAGGTTACTACCTTCGAACCGCTCAATGAAGGGACTCTCTTCTGCTGCGGTATCCGCGAGATCATGAGCGAAGATACCACCGTGCAAAACGGCGGTGCGGTGGTCTCTCTCGGGAAGAATATCGAGATTCGCATTACCGACCAAGACATCGGCGACGATGGTCTTATGGTGGATTTCGAGGGAATAGCCCTTGTCGTCAGGGACGAGTACAAACCGGAGTACATGAATATTGCGGGGCACGGCGGCAATCATATTTTCACGATACCCGATACATCCGACCGGTCGTTCGAATACATGATTCTCGGCGGATGGAGCGAAGGATCGGTGAATACCACGGCGATGGAGTTTACCGACTATGTAACCACTGAGGCCATGAAGTACAACAGGCCGCTCGCAGGTAAAGTCGGAACGATTGAATATAAATAAATCTTCCGGCGCCGGTTTTCTCGCCGTGAGAAGTGTCTGCTGTGCTGGAATTTTTGGTCTGAGAAAAAAGTCGGTGAAAAATATATTATATGCAGGAAAGGCACAATAACTAATAAAAAGAGGAGAGTACCATGAAATCACCGAAATTGCCGTCGCGGCGCAGTATCATCAAGGCCGGTCTCGCCACCGCCGCCACGGCTGCAGTGAATCTGCCCCGCGCAGAGGCTGATAAGTACTACGCAAACATCAAAAAGAAAGTCGCGGGAGAGACCAAGATCGTGCTGCTCGGCGGCGACTACCTCCATAACGGATTTACCCAGGAGTTCTCCCTTCGTGGCACATTCTTTTCGCAGTATCCGAGCACCCGCTTTATAGCCACCGCCGATGCCCGCTACATAACGCCCGAGCTGCTCAGCGATGCCGATCTTTTCATCATCATACGTTGGGGCGGTCCCATCCATGTATTCTGTCCCGAGATCATGATCGAACACCGGCCGAGCGCATTGGATGGCTATATGAGTTCGGAACTCGAAGCGCTCGTCGTCGACCAGGTGAAAAACCGCGGCATGGGCCTCATGTGCCTTCACTGTACCTGCTGGAATCCCGAATCCGTGGAATTTACCAAGCTCATGGGTATCAAGGCGAACATGCACGGCGCGGTACAGAAGGTTCATTTTCACGGTTTCAACCAGACCCATCCTATCACGAAAGGGATGGCAGAATTCGACTTGGGTCTCGATGAGAATTTCGGCGCTGAACTGGTCCAACCCGGCGCAGTCGAGCTCTTTCGTACTACCGGTCAGCAAGACGGCCGTAACGAAACAGCGGGCTGGTGCGTCGAGCAGGGCAAGGGACGTGTGGTCGGCATCGTCGCAGGACATACCTGGGAACCTTGGTGGAATGCAACCATCAGGGAACTGCACTGGCGCGGGGCTCACTGGGCGATGAAGCGGGATATCCCTTCCTTCGAGCCTCCCAAAGATGTTATGCCTTGGGCGCAAAGCGGGTACTGATTGCCCGGAAGGAGCTCAACGGCAACACCCGGCTGGGGATGATGGCCCATCCGAAAGGCGGGATAGTGTGTACCTGGCGAGGGTGGCGTGAAAATTGACTTTCTACGCCACTCTTGTCGTGAAAGTCGCCCGCCTGCGGTCTGGTGAGCCGCGGTGAGTCATGTTTCGGTGATGTGTACGAGTGACCGCCTTTCGACTTTTTTTTTGGCCATTGCGGGCTTTTCGATCAGTTGTTTCTGTCCCGGTTCCACATCCCTGATGCGATTGCCCCGTATCTCGCTATCATGATCAATCGGATTGACTCTCATGCTGTTGGGCAGATTGTACTCCGTCCGTACTCCGGCTTCATTTGCTCCTTGAAAAAATCACCTTAATCTGGAAAAAAAGTGAAACCAATATAAACTACATGCATTAGAAGTAAAATAGTATCATTAGTGTAACTCTTCTTTATCACTCGCTGAGAAGTGTGCTGTGGTTTACTACGCCCACTTTTTTCTTTTTCAGCACATGATGAATGCAACGTATGGTACGCGTGCGCAGGTTACGGTATTCCGTTCAACCGGGTGCATGGCAAAACAGTATATAAAATGATGATACAATATCAACGGGAGGAATTTTGATGATAGGTAAACATGTTGCATTCCGCATTCTCTTATCAATGCTAGTGATGCTCGGGGTAATCGGTTCGGTACATGCCGGACAGACGTTTCACCTGACACTTGATAAGGCGGTGGATCTCGCCATGGGAAGCAGCTACCAGATAAAACAGCTCGAGATGGGGATAGAACGAAACCGGTATCTGCTGCAAGCCCGCCAGGCATCGTTGAAGTCCCGGGTTTACTTGAATTTAAAAGCTCCCGAATATAATGTGTTATCCGATTACAAGTGGAATTCCACGATTAAAAAGGACGAAATAATTAAGGAAAATACCAGTCTGTGGCAGGCCGATCTCGCGGTGCGTCAGCCGGTTGTACTCTTAGGGTACCCAACGAACGGTTACTTGTCGCTCAACAATAAAGTGTACAAATATATTCAGCGGGACGGCTACCAGTCGGTCAACTATTACAACAGGTACTACCTGAAATTCGAACAACCGTTGTTTCTCCCAAACGAACTGAAGAACGATATCGAAGATGCCGTACTCGACCTCGAGATGCGGGAACTCGGATACATCCGTGACAGGGTCGGATTGATCGATCGGGTGGCGGATGACTACTATGACCTGTTTGAATTTACGTATTCCACTACGATTTATGCGACGCAGATCGAGAATCTAAGAAAAATCGCCGGTATTGCCGGTGACTTGGCGCTCAAGGATTCGACACGGGCGATCGACACCGTACAGGTGCAAGTCGAATTGGCGAACGTCCAGGAAGCACTTCTCCGGAATCAGAATGCACTCCGCCGTCAGGAAGCGGAAAGCAAACAACGTTTGAGACTGAGTGTCGATGATTCTCTGTATGTAGAACCGACACTTACTTTCAATCCGGTGAACGTCGATGTTGAGCAGGCGATAGAATATGCGCTTTCACTCCAACCGACAATGCGAATGCTTGATATAGACAAGCGCAAGGATGAGATCGACCTCAATAACGCGGGGGGATGGGATGCATTTCATGTGAATATTGAGATGACCTATGGTCTCGAGAAACAGCATGAGCGTCCCCAATCGTTGTGGGAAGAGTACGATAACAGTTATTCGGCCTCGCTCAATGCCTATGTTCCCATCTGGGATTGGGGGCGTCGCAAAGCCCGCATCGAAGCGGAGCGGATCGACCTGGAGCAAACAGAACTGCGTATCGAGGAGAATCAAAATGAAATACGCAGTGAAATTATTATTGCCGTCCAGAACCTCATAGAGTATCAGCAGCGCACGAAGAACATGATGGAAAGCAAGAAAATGGTTCAGGAAATCACCGATACGAGTATCGAGCAGTACCGTTCAGGCCTGCTTACCATCCAGGATTTAATGCAGATTGTCACCCGGCAGAGAGAAACGGAAATAAACTTTCTGGAAGCATATCAGGGATACCGGAGGTCGTTAATCGATCTCATGATGAAAACCTACTATGACTACGAAAACGATATATCGCTCATCGATAAATTCCGGCCTGAGAGTTGATTGTCAAAGCACCGACGAGAAAATCAGCGTTAGGAAAATGTACATTTCTCAGGAGGACGAGTGAAACGCAACAGAATAAAAATTGTGGTCGGAGTGATCGCGGTACTGTGGTTGAATATCGTGAGCAGTAGTCGGCTCACTGCCGGCGAAATGATTCAGCTCACGCTTGATACGGCAATTGACATCGCAATGAAGAACAGCTACAGCATCAAGCAGCTCGAACTCGGTGTCGAAAAGAACCGGTACTGGCTGAAAGCCGAACGGGCTGGATTGAAATCAAAGGTGTATATGAATCTCATGGCGCCGGAACTTGATGCCGTTTCCGATTATAAGTGGAATTCAACGATGAGAAAAAACGAGATCATTCGTCAGAATACAAACCGCTGGCAGGTAGATATATCTATCAGGCAGCCGCTGATCTTGTTGGGATACCCGACAAACGGTTATCTCTCGCTGAATAATAAAATCTACCGGTACCTTCAAAAAGAGGATGGCGATAGGGATGTGGACTATTACAACCGGTTTTTTGTCAGGTTCCAACAGCCGATCTTTCGTCCGAACCAACTGAAAAATGACATTGAAAATGCAGAACTGAACCTCCAACGGGAAGAACTCTATTACATCAGAAATCGTGTCAACCTTGTCAACCGGGTCACGTTCGAATTCTATGATCTGTTTGAACTGATTCATAAAGAGAGGGTATACCAACTCACTGTTCAGAACCTTGAAAAAATATATAAGAGCGCCCGGACACTAGCCCTGGACGATTCAACCCGGAAGGTAGAAGAAGTGCAGGCACTGATCGAACTGGTCAATGCCCGAGAGCTTCAGATGAAAAACCAGAGCGATCTTCGCCTCAACATGTTGAACATGAAGCAGCGTCTCAGGATCGATGTCCATGATTCTCTTTCGATCAAGCATGACATTTCCCTTTCAAATATACCTATTGACCACGCCGATGCCCTGGAATTCGGGTATACCCTGCGGCCTCACCTGCAACTGTTGGGGATCGAGAAGCGGCGAAGAGAAATCACGCTGAATAATGCCCATGGATGGGATGCCTTTCACCTGGACTTTGCGGTGACCGCTGGTCTCGAAAAAAACCATGACCGGTACCAATCGATGTGGGAAGACTATAACAACAGTTACTCGGTTTCTATCAATGCCTATATTCCCATCTGGGACTGGGGGCGGAGAAAGGCGCGGATCAACGCGGAACAGGTCAATGTCCGGAGAGCGGAGTTGAGTATCGAAGAAAACAGGTCATCACTGCAGAATTCAATCAACACCGCACTCACCAATCTCGAAGACTACAAGCGCCGAGCATTGAATCTTCAGGAAAGTGTAAAAGTAGTCCAGGAAATTTCAGATCTGAGTATACAGCATTACCAAGATAATACTTTGTCCCTTCAGGGTGTGCTTCAGGTTTTCGAACGGCAGAAAGAAACGGAGCTGAATTTTCTTGAAGCGTACCTGGGGTACCGACGGGAACTCCAGCAACTCAAAGGATTAACCTACTATGATTTTGAAACAGACCTATCGGTGATAGATATGTTCAAACCGGAGGGATGACGCTACTCCTGGTGTCCCTACCGGTCAACAAGAGATTGAACCCGGTATCCGCTTCAGAGCCTGCCAGAGCAACAGTGCTTGCAATCCCGCCTTTTTCTTGATATATACACAGAGCAGTATAAACCTCGGAAGGACGCATCTCAGCAAGGGAAACCAGTCGTGATAATTCGGGTTGAACAGCCGGAAGATGTGGAAGAAATTCGGCAGATTAACCGTAAAGCGTTCGGCGCCGAAGCGGAAGCGAACCTTGTGGACGCTCTCAGAATCAGCGGAATTCCCTGCATTTCACTGGTTGCCGAAGAGGGCAACAGTCTCATCGGGCATATCCTGTTTAGTCCGGTGACGCTTGATGGTGATACCGCGGGTGTCGCACTCACCGGATTGGCGCCCATGGCGGTACTGCCCGACTGGCAGAAAAAGGGGGTGGGATCAATGTTGGTGGAGGAAGGCTTGCGGTTCTGCAGACAGGCCGGTTATGCAGCGGTTGTTGTTCTGGGACACCCTGAATTTTATCCTCGTTTTGGATTTGTGCCCTCCGAGTACTTTGGCATTACCTGCGAATACGATGTTCCTGCAGAGGCTTTCATGATGTTGGAACTGCATGATGGCGCTCTGGAAGGTTGCAGCGGGATTATCAGGTTTCACCGTGCGTTCGTCGATGTGTGAGCTGACGACAATGCTATAACCTCGTAATCGTCCGGTTTTTTGAACTGCTGATTTCTGATTATGGAATACGTCACGCCTGGTGTGTAAACATGGAAGGCGCAGTGAAGCTTCGGTAACAATCAGCCTGAAACACCTGAATCCTTTTTTATCTCGGGAGAATTGACATGAACTGGACAGAACTTATCACGGCAGAAATCGAGAGGACTTACAGGATAACCGATGGCTTGTTCGACCTCGTCGATGAAAAAACGCTCAGTTGGAAACCATCCCCGGAGAACAACTGGATGACCACAGGACAGATCCTCATGCACCTTACGAACGCTTGCGGCGCGGGGATGCGCGGATTCGTCACCGGCGACTGGGGGCTTCCCGCAGGCATGGAACTCAGCGATATGTCGCCAAAAGATATGCTGCCGTCAGCGAATAAACTTCCCTCGGTCGGGAGCGTTGCCGAAGCGAAGAAACTCCTGGCAGCGGACAAGCAGGTTGCCCTCGACATGCTCGAACAATGCGGCGAGGACCGGCTCCAAAATGATGCGGCAGGTGCCCCCTGGGATCCGCGTAAGCTCAACCTGGGGTACCGTCTCCTCCAGATGGTTGACCACCTGAGCCAGCACAAGAGCCAGCTCTTCTACTACCTGAAGCTGCAGGGAAAACCGGTCAACACCGGCCACCTCTGGGGGGAATAGGGAGCGTTCTGCAGATGTTGGAACCGAAATAATTTGTGGGGGGGGAACGGAGAGAGAATTTATGGGTACGTATTTTTTACCCTTGAAATACATAATTGTATTGTATCGCCAGGTTAGAAAGTGACGGGGAAATAGCATACCCCGGAGACGTGAGCAGAAATAAATAGATGCTCCGTAGAAGCACCATCTTCCCGGGAGGTTCTCATGAAAGTTAAAATCTGGGGCTGCCGCGGTTCGATCGCCTCGCCCGGACAGCAGACACTCCGTTACGGCGGGAACAGCACCTGTCTTGAGATCAGGCCCCGCGAGGGCGGAGTCATCATTGTCGACGCAGGTTCGGGAATACGCCTGCTGGGCAAGAAGTTATTACCGGAACGTGACATCGATGAGATATATATCGTGTTTACCCACTCGCA
>CAYWBT010000142.1:6412-8543 GCA_964456585.1 uncultured bacterium | reverse complement strand
AGGTATTGGTAAGAAGAATCTCTGAACCGGCCTCGACGTATCGCAGCCCGATGTCCCGGATCATGTCAGGAGTGTCGATGTTAAACAGTTCCGGGCAGATACCGGGATCGAATCCGTGTTTCGCGATCTCGGTTCCCCAGGCACCGTCGGCCAGAACAACCTTTTTTTCCTGTACGAGGGTCGATATTTTCACAATCGTTTCTTTCTGTTGTTACGGGTGACCGCAGCCGAAACTGCTTCCTGCGTACGATGCATTACCACGCCGTTGAAAACCGGGCACATGCCGGGGATTCAGGGGCGTTTGTACACAACCCGACCGCCAACGATTGTCATTCGTGTCCGGTACGTGCGGTCGAGGATGGTCAGATCGGCATCGTATCCAGCCTCGATCCGACCCTTGTTATTCTCCATGCCGATCACCGCGGCAGGCGTGGAAGACGCCATGGTCACCGCCTCGACAAGGGATATACCCAGCATGGTAATCACGGCACCGACTGCATGATCCATGGTGAGCACGCTGCCGGCAAGTACCGTGGGATCTTCAGCCATGAAAACCCGATCGTCATCAAGGATGACCCGCTGTCCCATCGCTTCATGCTCTCCATCCTCCAGGTCCATGACCCGCATGCAATCAGTAACGAGGCAGGTCAGTGCCGGGCTCTTATTCTGAAGTATCAGACCCATAATCCATGGGTGTATGTGATAACCGTCCGCAATGATCTCAACGGTCAGATTATTCGTGTAGAGTGCTGTTCCGGCGAGACCCGGCTCACGATGATGCAGGGGACTCATGGCATTAAAAAAGTGGGTAACATGAGACGCGCCATAATCGATTGCCCGGAGAACGTCGTTGAGTGTCGCATTCGAATGTCCGAGAGACGCCACGATCCCTGCGCGAGCGAGCCGGTGGATTATGTCCAGTGAGCCGGGAAGCTCGGGCGCGATGGTCATTTCGACAATCTTTCCCCCGCCGCAATCGATAATTTCCTCGAACAATCCCATGTCCGGAGGCAGAATGGCTTCCGGGGGCATAAATCCGGCACGATCCGGATTGGTGAACGGACCCTCGGCATGGATACCCAGGATTGCAGCTCCGCCGGTGTCGGTGCCAACAGTATCTGCGAGCGCGGGGAGAAGGTTCCGGAACGATTGTTCCATGATTTCCGGAGTCAGCAATAAGCCCGTTGTGCCGTGCTCGGCATGTGCCCTGCACAGGCCGTTCGTGCTCTCCACGGTACCGTCCATGACATCGAATCCCTGTCCCCCCTGATTGTGGAGATCGATGAAGCCGGGACAGACAAAACTGTCCATGCAGTCGATCGTGTTGTCCTGGGCCCGGGAACGGTATTCGCTTGCGTGGAGGACATCCGTTATCGAACCGTCTTCCAGCACAACAACGCCGTCCTGCATGATGCCATCAGGAAAGACAATATCCCCTCCGGTAAGAACGGTTTTCACTTTATTCATAGTTGGTTCCGTCTGGTTGATGATTTTTCTTGTGTGAATGAAATATAACATACCACTTTTCGCCCTCCCCTGTCAAGTTGAAGACGTTCTTCCCGACGGGTGTTCACACGATCCTGGAAAAACCGGGTGATCGGTGTGTCGCAACGACGATTTCCAATTTTTCGATTTGCCTCTCTCCCGTAATACTGTTATTATTCAGTGGCCTCAAACACGCAGAGAGGGAATGATGGGAATCAAACAACATACCCGGGCAGACACCACCGTTTTTGTCGTCATTGCGCTCCTGTTCGCGGTGTATGCATCGGTATTTATCTACCGGACCAGCTTTGTTATCGAGGGCGAACGATACTTTTCGCTCTTTGACGACGGCATGGTATCGATGCGGTATGCGGAGAACCTCGCCACCGGACAGGGACTCGTGATGAATCCCCATGAGCGGATCGAGGGATTTACCAATCCGCTGTGGGTCTTTTACATGGCGTTCTGGCACCTTTTCCCGGTACCGCAGTCGAAGATCAGCCTGCTCATTCAGGTAACCGGGGCGCTCCTGCTCGTGGCGAACCTCTTCGTGGTGATGAACCTGGCGCGGACGATCTCCTTCGGTTCCCGTGCGGTCGGTGCCGGATCGATGCTGCTGACTGCGTTCTACCTCCCGCTCAATAAC
>CAYWBT010000142.1:0-6402 GCA_964456585.1 uncultured bacterium | reverse complement strand
TCTCCAAGGCATGGAGGTGAGTCTTGTCACACTCATTTTCAGCAGTGCGACACTCGAAGTTGTCCGGTGTCTGCGCGAGAATACCTTTTCTCGCCGGCTTTATCTCCTGCTCGGCTTGGGCACGTTGGTTCGTATCGATGTGGCTGCACCGTACCTCGGTGTCGTGCTCTTTCTGCTTGCCGTGCTTCCCCACCACCGGAAACGGAATCTCGGTTGGGGACTCGGCCTCTTGGCGCTCTTTCTCGGAGCGCAGACCCTCTTAAGGTTCTTGTACTATGGTGAGGTTCTCCCCAATACCTACTACCTGAAAATGACCGGCTACCCGGTTGGACTGCGAATCGCCCGCGGGTTTCTCGTGTTCCTGGATTTTACCGGGGGATTAACTGGCATCCTGTTTTTCGTGCCGATGGTTTTCCTGCTGGTTCGCCGCGATGTGAGCACATTGTTCCTCGCCTGGTTCTTCGGCGTTCAGTGTGTCTACAGTATCTATGTCGGCGGTGACGCCTGGGAAAGCTGGGGCGGGAGCAATCGGTATCTGTCGGTGGCAATGCCGGTATTCTTCGTTCTTTTATCCCACTCACTCGACGAGGCGGTGATGGCGGTAGCCGGATTGATGAAAACGCTTCACCGCATCGGAGCGAGGACCCATTCCCTTGTTGTGCGGTACGGCTTTTTCGCGCTGATCCTGCTGAGCCTCGTTCAGTTCAACAATAACCGGGGGCCGCTCAGAATCGCCGGGTTACTGCAACTTATTCCTCCACCGGATTTCGAGAACAATGTCAATATGGTGACCAGCGCCCTCTTCGTGCGTGACATCACGACACCCGATGCCCGGATCGCGGTAACCTGGGCGGGCGCACTGCCCTACTTCTCCGAGAGGTACACCGTAGACATGCTCGGCAAGACCGACAAGGCTATCTCCCGCCTGACTATGCGGCAGTCTGCAGGGAGGGAACGCTTCAGGTTTTTCTATCCCGGTCACCTTAAGTACGATTACCGCCATTCAATAGAGATTCTGAAGCCCGATATCATCACGCAGTTCTGGGGAGATATTCACGAGGCTGAACCGTTTGTCGTGCCCGCCTATACGAAGCTGGTTGCCGGTGACGGATTCTACTATATCCGCAACAACTCGTCCCGTATCAGGTGGGACAGGCTGCCGTCAAAATGATGCCGGAACAAGACAATAGACATCTCATGGTATGCGGCAGGATGAGATTGTGCGTTTAAACTATGCGGTGCCACGATTGGGGCGCTAATTGTACGGGGAAGGCGGACGGGAGAATGCGATTCAGGCCGTATTGCCCGCGCTCGTTTTCTCTTCCCGGCGGTAGGTTTCCCTGCGCCGCTTCATTTCGGACTGAACCATATCGATTTCGTTGTCGATTTCGACCAGAACGCGCATGATGATCTGTGTGTGCTGATCGTCGAAGGGTGGTACGTCGTTGCAGACGAGGTGGTACACGGTTTTGCCGAGGAGCTTGATATGACGGGTGCGTTTCTGCTTCAACATCGCGAGTTTCAGTTTCACATCCGCCAGTTTCATTTCCCTGTGCACGTACTGCGAAACCCGCGACACTGCCCGATCGACAGCGTGCGACCTGACCGCATGCCCGGTGAGTCGTCCCATTGTCCGAAAAAAAGTAGCCATACGTTATTCTCCACGACACAATGTAGATAAAAGCACGTGAAGGGTCAAGGGAAATAGCCGGTATATCAGCGCGTATTCTTTCACCGTGATCGCCGTGAGATCAGAAAAGCTGTTTTAATTCGATAAACCTTTGTATTATATTATATACATTATAATAGAGTATCTCTCATGCGTGAACTTAAGGGAGATCCAGCGAGCTTGTGAGTATGACGGTGTAACCGGGAGTGCCAACGCATTCGATATTTGAAAAAGGACGACAATGTCTCATAGTGAAGAAGTGAACAAAAACGATACGGCGAGCGGGAAACCTTCCGGGACTAGTGTTTCCGTTCCTGTGCCGCCCACGAACTTCATCAGGACCATTATCGATGAGGACATGAAGACCGGCAAGTACGGGGGGCGCGTTCATACCCGTTTCCCGCCGGAACCAAACGGCTACCTGCATATCGGTCATGCCAAATCCATATGTCTCAACTTCGGGCTTGCCAACGATTACCAGGGATTGTGCAATCTGCGGTTCGACGACACCAATCCCTGCAAGGAAGAACTCGAGTACGTCGAATCGATTATGGAGGATGTGAAATGGCTCGGGTTCGACTGGGAAGACCGGTTGCACTATGCCTCCGATTATTTCGAGCAACTCTACGCGTATGCGGTTCAGTTGGTACGCAGCGGAAAGGCATATGTCTGCGACCTCAGTGCCGGCGAGATCAGGAACTATCGCGGTACCCTCACCGAACCGGGGACCAACAGCCCCTACCGTGACCGGCCGGTCGATGAGAATCTCGATCTTTTCGCACGCATGCGGGTGGGGGAATTCGAGGATGGCAGCCGTGTTCTCCGCGCGAAAATCGACATGGCCTCTCCCAACCTGAACATGCGCGATCCCGTAATCTATCGCATTCTGCATGAGGAACACCATCGGACAGGCGACACGTGGTGCATCTACCCGATGTATGATTTTACCCACTGTCTCTCCGATTCCATTGAGGGGATTACGCATTCCATCTGTACGCTCGAATTCGAAGATCATCGTCCGTTGTACGACTGGTTTCTCGACCAGTTGAACGCCTACCATCCGCAGCAGATCGAGTTTGCCCGCCTCAATCTCACCTACACGATGCTGAGCAAGCGCAGGTTGCTTGAACTGGTTACGGGAGGCCACGTCAGCGGGTGGCGTGATCCCCGGATGCCGACGATCAGCGGTATGCGGCGGCGCGGGTATACCCCGGAGGCGATCAGGAATTTCTGTGACCGGATCGGTGTGGCAAAGAGCAATAGCACGGTCGATATTGCCCTCCTCGAATACTACCTGCGCGAAGACCTGAACCGGCACTCGCCCCGTGTCATGGGTGTGCTCCATCCGCTCAAGGTGGTCATCGAGAACTACCCGGACGGCCAAGTGGAGGAGTTCGAAGCGATCAATAATCCGGAGGATCCCGGGGCGGGCACGCGAATGGTGCCGTTTTCCCGCGTGCTCTATATCGAGCGGGACGACTTCATGGAGGATCCGCCGAGAAAGTTTTTCCGCCTTGCACCCGGTCGTGAAGTACGGTTGCGCTATGCCTGTCTCATCACGTGCGTGGATGTGGTCAAGGATGAGGAAACCGGCGAGGTGATTGAACTGCACTGTACCTACGATCCCGAGTCACGCGGCGGATCGTCGCCTGACGGCCGCAAAGTCAGGGCGACGCTGCACTGGGTATCGGCCGCCCATGCCATCCCGGCCGAGGTTCGCCTGTACGACCGTCTCTTCATGAAGGAGAATCCGACCGATGTTGGTGAAGATGAAGATTTCCTGGATAACTTGAATCCGAATTCACTGTAAGTGCTGACCTCATGCCAGGTTGAACCGAGTCTCGCCGGTGCGGCACCCGGAAGCCGGCACCAGTTCGAACGGCTGGGGTACTTCTGTGTCGATAGAGATGATACAACCGGCGACCGGCTTGTCTTCAACCGTACGGTTACGCTGCGCGACCAGTGGGAAAAGATCAAGAAGTCGGGGAACGTGGGCTAGCGAGACCCCGATGCTGCCGGTTGCACCACCACAAACGATCCACGGTATACCTTATATACTTACGACATACTTTATGTGATCGTTCGGGGGTGGCAACGATAAGAGGGAACGTTACCATGACCGCACCACGAAGGATAATCCGTATCGGCCTCGGTTCGGCGCTCAAGACCGGGTTCGTTGTTTCCGCGGCGGGAGGTTGTATTCTGGGAGTTCTCTTGGGTGGATTTTTGGCGTTTTTTTCGTCGATCATGGGGGCACTGTTTCCCCTCGACACCGCCGGACTCGGCCTGGCCGCTGTTTTGCTCACGCCGATCGTTCTCGCGGGATTATGCGGGGTGACCGGCGCCGCTCTCTCGTTTCTTGCCGCGTTATTGTATAACATTACCTCGGGTTTGTTCGGCGGTATCGAGGTTGTCCTTGACCGTGACGAGAAACCAGTCTACCGGGAACGACCATCCGAAAACGAGCATGCCGGGTGAATGGAGCATACCTGCTCCGGGCGCCGAAAACGAGATATCAAGCACACATATTATATACTTCACAAAAACAAAGTATCGATACTACGTACTTTGTTGTGAAAACTATGAAATGAAACTGGAGTGATACATGGGAAAACAAGAATGTCTGCGCTTCGCACCGAGTCCTACCGGCGATCTCCATGTCGGCGGTGCACGGGCTGCGCTCTTCAACTGGCTCTACGCTCGTAAAACCGGCGGGAAGTTTTTCCTCCGCATCGAAGACACCGACCGTGAGAGGTCGACCGATGAAGCCCTGACATCCATACTGGACAGTCTTCGCTGGCTCGGTATCACCTGGGACGATGAGCCGGTATATCAGTCGCAGCGCGGCGAACTGTACCGTGCGGCGGTCGATATACTCCTTGCTTCCGGAAAGGCATACCGATGCTATTGCACGAAGGATCAACTGGAGGCAGACCGCGAAATCGCACGCCGTGATAAGGCCCGGTACGTCTATGCCGGGCGGTGCCGGAACCTTGATCGGGAGACCATCGACCGCTCTGCGGCGGAAGGCAAGCCCTTCACTGTGCGGTACCGCATACCCGAAGGAAGCACATCGTTCAACGATCTCGTGCACGGTGAGACGACCTTTCAGAACGAGACCATCGGAGATTTCATCATTGCGCGGGCGGATGGCAGCCCGGTCTACCTGCTCGGCGTGGCGGTCGACGATTCTGACATGGGTATTACGCTCGTGATGCGCGGCGATGACCACCTGTCCAATACGCCCAAGCAGATCATGCTCATGGAGGCGCTTGGAAGCGAGGTACCGCGGTTTGCCCACCTGCCGCAGGTGCTCGGGCATGACAAGCGGAAACTATCCAAGCGTCACGGTGCCGCATCCGTCATGGAGTACCGGCGCATGGGATACCTGCCCGCGGGCATCGTGAACTATCTCGCCCTCCTCGGATGGAATCCCAAGGACGACCGTGAAAAGATGTCCTTAAGCGAACTCATCGAGACGTTTTCAATCGAGGGGATTTCGAAGAAGAGCAGCGTGTTCGACCTGCGGAAACTCGAGTGGCTCAACGGGCAGTACTTCAACGAGCTGCCGACTGAGGAACTGCTCGCCTATGCGGTGCCACACCTGATCGAGCACGGGCTTATTACCGAGCACGATATACAAGAACGGCGCGGCTATCTGCTTCGGGTGATCGATCTGTTGAAAGAGCGGTGCCGCCTGCTCACCGATGTTCCCGAAAAGAGCGTCTATTTCTTTCGGGAGCCGGAACGCTACGAAGAGAAGGGAGAGCGAAAGTACTTCAAGAGCGCGGAAGCCGCCGACTGGCTTGAGCGGCTGGCGGACGAGTTTGCCTCGCTCCCGGACTTTTCCGAACAGGCGCTTGAAGATGCGACACGGCGGCTTGCCGAGGAGTTGAACATCGGCGGTGCGAAACTCATCCACCCGACACGACTGGCGGTTTCAGGCATGATCGGCGGCCCCGGCTTGTTTGCTATGCTCGCGCTCATTGGCAGGGAAGAGGTGGTTCGGCGGATGCAGCGAGCGGCAGGGTATATACGCGGGACAATCGAATGAGTGGGAAGAAAGGAGCAGTGGGTGCTTTTCAAAAAATTCCCGTGATGGCAGGTATATTAAAAAAAAACGCACAATTTTAAAAATAACTATTGACTTCAATTATATGATTGTGTATTTTAACAAGCTGTCGAGGATAATGTCGGGAAATAAATAACTAAAAAAAAGAAGCGAATAAACTTGACATTCCCGGAAGAAGTGAGTATCTTATCATTCCGTCTGAAAAGATGGTATGGAAAAAATGAGAAACATAAGATATTGTAAATATTGTGTTTTTTTGATCTTTGAAAAGTGAATAACGTGCGTAGAAAAGAATTTGTCAGCAGGTTCTTGTCTATTTTTGACAAGTTAGTAATTGCGTAACATTGCGCAGATCAAATCAATATATGAATAAAATCATATGGAGAGTTTGATCCTGGCTCAGAACGAACGCTGGCGGCGTGGATTAGGCATGCAAGTCGAACGAGAAAGGTTTCTTCGGAAACCGAGTAGAGTGGCAAACGGGTGAGTAACGCGTGGGAAACCTACCTTTCAGTTGGGGACAACACTTCTAACGAGGTGCTAATACCGAATACGATCATACCTTCGCATGGTGGAATGATTAAAGGCGGCCTCTGATTTAAGCTGTCGCTGAAAGATGGTCCCGCGTCCCATTAGCTTGTTGGTGAGGTAACGGCTCACC
>CAYWBT010000141.1:0-8596 GCA_964456585.1 uncultured bacterium | reverse complement strand
TTTTAATCTTCAGGCAGTCCCATCTTCTTAATCAGGGCTTTGATGCGGGGATCGGAGCGGACAGGATCCCATTCTTCACTTCGCCGAATTAAAGGTAACAATGGATCATGCTCTTCAAAAGCTTTCTCCAGCCATTTAATAGCCTTGTCGGTATCTTCCAGTCCAACATAAACTAAAGCTATATTATATGTTTGGAAATAGGTCTCTTTTTTTTGTTCCAACATCTCGTTGAGTATCTGTTTTGCTTTATCTCTTTCTCCAGCCATTGCATATACATATCCGGCATTTCCTTGTGTTGCTTTATGTCCTCCAAGTTCCATTCCCTTTTCAAATGCAGCAAACGATTTTTCTCTATTACCCATCTTCCAGTAAACAGATCCTATACTCATGTATAATAAACCAAATTTTGGGTCAATTTCGATCGCTTTATTAAACTGCTCAAAGGCTTCATCATATCTGCCCAATCGAGAAAGAATATCCATCGTAAAAAAATATATTATGGTCGACAGCGGATCGAGTTCATGAGCACGTTTTATCTCGACAAGAGCTTTATTATAATATCCCAAAACATCCAAACTATACGCGTACCAATAATGAGTTTGTGCATGACCGGGATTGATTTCCAATGCTTGTTTATATCCTTTTTCAGCTGCAGACCAGTCATAGTCTGAGAATAATTTTACATATGCCAATGATGTGTATGCTTCCGCTAATGTTTTATCAATCTGCAGAGCTTTATTCGCGGCCTCTTTGATTTTTTGAACTGTTTGTTTAGGTGGCATTAATCCATAATGACCCAATAAATTATATGAGTCTGCAATTCCCGCGTAAGCAAGGGCATAGTTAGAGTTCTTCTCAATTGCTTGATGGTAATAGTTCAGACTCTTTTTAAATCCTTCTTCATTGCGCTTGTTCCAGTAATAGCGGCCTTTTAAATACAATTCGTGAGTTTCAGCATTTACATTATGATGCTTTTTATTCGCTGCCCTGTATTTTCTCATCAGTTTTACTTTCAAGGCATCAACTATTGCTAATGAAATTTCATCTTGAATAGCAAAGACATCTTCCATCTCCCGGTCGAATCTTTCAGACCAAAGATGAGAACCATCCTCAACTTTAATAAGCTGTGCGGTAATACGGAGCCTGTTTCCGGCCTTACGTATACTTCCTTCAAGCAGGTTTTTGACATCGAGTTTATTCCCGATCTCACGGATATCCTCATTTTTCCCTTTGAAGGCAAATGCTGAAGTACGAGCGATAACACGCAAATCCTCGATGTGTGTGAGAGCATTGATTATCTCTTCAGCCATTCCATCACAGAAATATTCTTGCTCGGGATCAGCACTCATGTTGACAAACGGCAGTACTGCTATAGACGGAAGTGTTTTTGATGGTTGTTCGTTAGGGATAGATTTGGTTACAGATACAGGCAGCCTCTCTCCGGTAAGGGAATAGATTTTCATCGGGTCATCAACATTTTTCAGTGTTTTTTCTCCGAGAAAAACTGCTTCAATATCGGGCTTGTTTCGAATATCTTCGTAGACACGCCCGGAAATGCATATCCCCCCCGGCTCGGCAAGGTTCTCTATCCGCGAGGCTACGTTGACGCCGTCGCCGAATACATCGCCGCTTTCTTCTACTACAACATCGCCGATGTGTATGCCGATACGGAGCTTGAATTCTGTCTCATCTTTGAGTGTATTCTGGATTTCGAGGGCGCAGTTAACCGCATCGACCACGCTGCCGAAGCTCGACAGGGTGCCGTCGCCCATCTCTTTGAGCAGTTCGCCGTTGAACTGTTTGAGAAGGAGTTTGACCACATCACGGGTCCGGTGAAGAATCCCGAGCGCATTCTGCTCGTTCTTTCCCATCAGTGCAGTATAGCCGACAATGTCGGTGAACATGATAGCGGCTAATTTGCGGTGTTCTTGCATGGGAGAATTCCAATTATAGCAACGATATTGTTAAACTACTTTGCCCATCCCGCAAAATCAAGCTGAATATTTTACCGGCACTGACCGCTCAGCCACCTGTCACGGGTACACTTCGGATCGGTCCACGTATGCCCGATTCGGTCGGCGACACCCTGGATGTAGTCATGGGCCGACTTGACAGCCTTATAATGCTCGGGATTCTTGTAGTCGTACCCGATGTGCTCGAGCGAGAAGGTCTTCCAGGGTTCGAGCGTTTTCGACGCCTTGATGAGGGCCTCGTGATCGAGGGTTCCGGTACCCATCGGCGCTTCCCCGAAATAGAACATGAACGGATCCTTCACCTCGGCATCCTTGACATGGATTTCCCCGATGCAGTCCCCGAGCGATGCAATGGCACACCTCATAAACCTGCCCGATTCATAGATACGCTCTGCTCCCATGTGGTTGACCGGATCGAAGACGATGCGGGCATAAGGCGAGTCGAGGCGTTCAACGTATTCCTTCATCCGGGGGATCGTGCCGACAATCGTCCCCTGGGTGGTTTCCGGGCAGATGATGCAGTTGGCGTCCTCCGCTATGGGCAGGAGCTCGCGGGTATGTTCGATGAGCAGGTCGAGCGCTCGCTGGGTATGATTGTCCGGGTGGTGTTTCCAAATGTTATCAGGGTCCATGCTCCCGGCGGAAATGCGGATGTTCGTGCAGCCAATCTTCCCGGCGATCCTGAGCGACCGCGCGAGTTCTTCCTTGTACTTCTTTAAAACAGCCGGATCGGGATGAATGGCGGCTCTTCCCACACCATAAGGCCCCGGTATCAGACCGCTGGTTTCGAGCACCCCCTTAACATGATCGATATCGGCATCGGTGGCATCGATATCGCCGCTGTTGATCCCCGCGACGTCGAAACCCATTTTCTTGATCAGTTTCCCCTCTTCGACCGTTAGATCACGCAATGGGCCGGTGAACCAGTCATTCCAGCAGAGTCTCATATTCGTGTTCTCCTGTAAGATAAAGTATTGGATTTACGGGAGAGGGTTGCATACTCACCTCCCCGCGCTTTCGATTGAACAGATTTGTCTACAAACCTCTATTCTTGCTTGTCGTGACGGTTCCCCAGGTAGAGCCACGACATCGGTCGTTCGGTCGGGTTGATGACCGCATGAGGCACGAGACCGTTCGGCGGCGGAAGAAAGGCATCGCCGATGTTCTGGCGGAGCAGTGACTTCCCCAGCATGCAGGGACTCTGTTCGCCCCGGATCTTCAGCCAGATCTCCTCGCACCCTTCGACGTGGAAATGGGGGGAACCCATGCCATAGTTCTCAACCGTGACAACCGAGATCCCCATGGGTTCCGCCAGACCGTCATTCCGGGAAAAGAGGCTCTGAATCGTATATGCCCAGCAACAGAATCCTTTCTGGGAATCGTGGTAGTTTTTCACCACCATTTCTCGGGCCGGTTTGAAACCGGGCGGCGTGCCTTCGACGATGATGATCACCTCGAGGGCGACACCGGAGGTCGCGGCAAAACGGTAAGTAAGACCGGCCGGAATGAAAACGCCGGAACCTTCCCCGATCTCCGCGCTTTTGTCTCCCGCCTCCACGCGTCCGTAACCGTTCATCACGAAAAAAATCACCTGCTCGTTGTCGTGTTTCACCGTTTCAGTCGTTTCACCGCCGTACAAAAAACCGTGGTTGTACGCCCTGAGGTACTTGAGCAACGCACCCTTGCGCGGGGGATCGACCGGATCGCCGGGGGTGAAGATCGCCTGCTCGGCAAAACCGCCGTGACCGATGGCAACCGGTGAATCTTTCCAGGTACACAGGTACGGATGGACATCGAGGTCAATCCCGGGGTAGTTTCGAATGAAACCGGAATCCTCGCTATACGAAGGTATCAGCCGCTCATCCTGCGCAAACACCTGCGCCTGTGGAAACAGACAGAATAAAATCGCCGAAATTACGATTCTTCGTACCATAACCAGACTCCAACATTAAAAGTGCAACAACCAATCATTACGTGCTCGTTATCATTCATCCCGATCGTGTCGATTTCCCAGGTAAAGCCAGGCCATGGGCGATTCGGTGTGGTTGATGACGCTGTGGGGTACCAGCGTCGGCGCGAGAAACGCCTCCCCGATGTTCTGGCGCAGCATGGTTTTTCCAAGCATGAGCAGATTCTCCTCACCCTTGATCTTCGCCCAGATCTCCTCGCACCCCTCGACATGGTAGTGCGGCACCCCGCTCTTGAAGTTACTGACAGTCACCACGAAAATGCTCATGGGCTCGGCAAGGCCGTCACTGCTGCCGAAGAGGTCGTGCGTGGTATAGTTTCCCCAGAAACCGGGCTCGGGATCATGCCAGTTCTTCACCACGATCGCTTTTTTCGGCGTAAAGCCCCCGGGGATTCCCTCGACAATGATAATAACCTCGAGGGGATCGCCCGCGGTATTGGTAAACGAGTAGTCCACGCCTGCGGGTACAAACACGCCGCTTCCCTCACTGATCTGCACCGTCTTATTTCCCGAGATCACCGAGCCGGTGCCTTTCATGACGAATACCACAACTTGCTCGCGGGGATGCCTCGTCGTCTCGGTTCTCTCGTTGCCGTAGAGAAATCCGTGATTATATGCCTTGATATACTTCAGTACCGCACCCTTTTTCGATGGTTGTGACGGATTACCACGGGTAAAAAACGTCTGTTCGGCAAATCCGCCGTGACCGGTCACCACCGGGGAATTCTTCCAGGTAGTGAGAAACGGGTACACGCTCGGCACTCGGTCGGGGTGCTGGTTGACATACGGTGCGCTCTCCTCATACGATGGAATGAGGCGTTCCTGGGCGAAGAGTGTGGTGAGCGGTAGTAGCGCGCCCATAAAAACAGCCAGTGCGATTCTCTTCATGTGATCCCTCCTCTGATAAAGTCTTTCATTCGGTTTTTGTAAAGCAATAAAATGAATTCTATACCTGCAGGAAAGTTTTTTCGTTGGAAATGGTGCAGAAAAAAAAGCCTGAAGGGAGTGTTGCGTCTCATATCAGCGGGAAGGCGAGAGAAATCACTTGATTTTCTCGGAATATTTCCTACATTTATGTAGGATATCTCTCTTGGCAAAACATCACCCTTTCTTGGACGGCACCATGCAGCCCACTATCAAACACGAGGTCAACGAACTATCCCTCCTCTTTGAGATCAGCCAGATACTCGACCGGACCATCGACTTACGAGATGTTGTGGAACCAATTCTAAACGCAATCTCAACCCATACCGGCATGGAACGCGGGACCATCACTCTCATCGATCGCAACACGAGGGAAATCACCATTGAAGAGGCTTATGGACTCACCTCGAAACAATTCAAGAGAGGAAGGTATTTATTCGGCGAGGGCGTGATCGGAAAAGTCGCCCAGACAGGAAAACCGGCTGTCGTACCGCACATTTCCGAAGAACCACTGTTCCTCGACAGAACCGGTGCGCGTAAGAACCTCAAAAAAGAAGACATCTCCTTCATTTGCGTCCCCATCATGATGGAAAACGAAGTCATCGGAACACTCAGCGCCGACCGGCTTTTCAAAGATTCCCCGTCCCTCGAGGAGGATGTCCGCATTCTCTCGATCATCGCTTCACTGATCACCCAGGCGGTCTTCCTGCGCCAATCATTCCAGCAAGACAGGAAACGCCTCCTCGATGAAAACATACGACTCCAGGAGGAATTGAAAGACCGCTTCCATCCCTCGAACATCATCGGGAATTCCAAGGTTATGCAGGTCGTGTATAATCAGATTGCCCAGGTAAGCAGGAGCACAACGACAGCCCTGATCCGCGGTGAGAGCGGCACCGGGAAAGAGCTCGTTGCCCACGCCATTCACTACAACAGCACCCGTTCCTCCAAGCCTTTCATCAAGGTCAACTGCGCCGCCCTGCCGGAAAACCTTGCCGAAAGCGAGCTCTTCGGGCACGAGAAGGGCGCATTCACCGGAGCGATAAACTTGCGGCGGGGACGGTTCGAGCTTGCGGACGGCGGCACACTTTTTCTCGATGAGATCGGTGACCTGTCGGTCGCAACGCAGGTAAAGCTGCTCCGATTCCTCCAGGAACGCGAGTTTGAGCGAGTCGGCAGCACCAGGACGATCAAGAGCGATGTTCGTATTATCACCGCCACTCATAAGGACCTCGAAGTATTAGTCGGGGACGGCACGTTCAGGCAGGATCTCTACTATCGCCTCAACGTGTTTCCCATCTACCTGCCGCCGCTGCGTGGACGGCCGACTGACATTCCGCTGCTCGCCGATTATTTTGTCGAGAAATACAGCACGGCAAACTTCAAAAATATCACCAGGATTTCCACCCCGGCAATCGACATGCTCATGAGCTACCACTGGCCGGGAAATGTGCGGGAGCTTGAGAACTGCATCGAGCGCGCCGTACTTGTGAGCGTCGACAACGTTATACACAGCCACCATCTGCCTCCCACCCTTCAGACCGCGGAAGAGAGCGGAACAAAGCTTCAGGGCGACCTTCAAGCGGTACTCGGCAAGGTCGAAAAGGAGTATATCCAGGACGCGCTCAAATCATCCCGCGGCAATATGACGAAAGCGGCAAAATCGCTGGGAATAAGCGAACGTATCATGGGTCTGCGCGTCCAAAAGCACGGGATTGATCCGAGGCGTTTTCGTACAAAAAGGTAGGAATAATCCCCTTATCCTACATTTATGTAGCAATAGCACAACAATATCCGCTGTTCATTCCTTTAATTTCATACGACAACATATTATTAATACTACTGTTATTAATGTTTCCTTAGAGTCTGGCATATTGTTTGCTCTTTCTCTCCCCCAAACGGCATGTCCTCCCGTCGCCACGTGAGGAGGATGTCATTCAGGTTGAATCCAGAATTGACACGGTACCAGCGATCATGCCGTGAGGAGGTGATGAAAGAAAGTCGACAGATTTTGCCGAACAGGGGAATGAATACTCGTGGTGTCACGAACTTTAACGGAGGAAAAGCATGAAATCACACAGACTAAAACACGGAACGATTATCCTTTTTCTGGCGCTCATTTTCATGGGAAACGCAAACGCTATGGAACTTGGCGGCACCTCTGTCGATGTTGGCGTTGATGCGGCTGTCATGAACTCGTATGTCTGGCGCGGCATACTGCTGACCGATGATCCGGTATTTCAGCCCGGGGTCACGGTTGGATGCAATAATCTCAGCCTGAACTTCTGGGCGAACATGGATCTCGGCGACGCAAACGATACCAAGGGAGATATCAACGAATTTGATTATACTCTCGAATACGACTATTCTGTTCGTTCGTTCAATCTCTCAGCCGGTGTTATTCACTACACCTTTCCCAATACCGACTTTGATCCGACAACCGAACTGTTCGCCGGGATTGGGTACGAGGTGATCGGCAATCCCTCGCTCACTGTCTACCAGGATATCGGCGAAGCCGAGGGAACATACCTTTCGCTCGGGGGCGGAACGAGCGTGCCGCTTGGATCGCTCAGCAGTCTCGACCTCTCCGCATCTCTCAGTTTCGGTTCAAGCGGCCACAACGGATTTTACTACGGCTCGGATGAAGCCGGGTTCACCGATATCCTGCTAAGCGCCGGTGTTCCGTTCGGTATCGGCGATCAGTGTGAGATCTCGCCGAGCCTGGCATTCACCTCAGTGATTGACAGCGGCATCAGGGATAGTTATGACAGCGGGGATATGAATACGAGCAACATCGTCTACGGTATTACCCTATCGGCAGGTTTTTAGTTTCTGCGCGGCACCGCTTGTCCTAGTGATTCATCACAGCGAACACATCATCCGCCTGGCATAAACATAACTAGTTCATAGATCAAAAGTACACTACCGTCACCCTGAGAAAGGAAAAAACATGAAAAATATCATTAAAATTCTCATGTCGACAATTTTTCTCTTAATCTTTATTAGTTTACCTGTTATCGCTGATGAGATCACAGCCGAAGAAGTCCAGCTTAATCTCGATATTGTCTGGACCGCGGTTGCGGCATTCCTGGTGTTCTTCATGCAGGCTGGTTTCGCCCTCGTGGAGACCGGTTTTACCCGGGCGAAGAATGCGGTGAACATCCTTATGAAAAACCTCATGGACTTCTCGATCGGTTCCATCATGTGGTTTCTCATCGGATTCGGGCTCATGTTTGGCGGTGGGGCGAGCGGTCTGCTGGGCCTGTCACACTTCGGCGCTTCGGATTTCGCCGACATCAGCAACCTGAACTGGACTTTCTGGCTGTTCCAGTGCGTGTTTGCTGGGACGGCGGCCACCATCGTGTCCGGAGCAATGGCAGGCAGAACCAAATTCAAAGCATATCTCGTCTATAGCGCCTTTATTTGCGGCATCATTTATCCGATCAGCGGACACTGGGCGTGGGGAACGCTCTCCGGCATTGGCAGCGGCTGGCTCGCCGACAAAAATTTCATCGATTTTGCCGGTTCGACCGTCGTCCACAGCGCTGGAGCATGGCTTGCGCTCGCCGGGGCGATAACGCTTGGCGCCAGAACCGGGAAATACGGCTCCGATGGCACATCAAATGCCTTTCCCGGGCATAACATACCGCTTGCCGCACTCGGCGTGTTTATTCTCTGGTTCGGCTGGTTCGGATTCAATCCCGGCAGCACGACCGCCGGCTCCGGGGCA
>CAYWBT010000140.1:0-8637 GCA_964456585.1 uncultured bacterium | reverse complement strand
ATTTTACTATCCACTACCGAACCGTGAGAAAGTCGAGCGAATTCTTCGCCAGGGAGGGCAGGTTACCGCGGTAAACCTGTCCAACGCTCCGGTTGACTTCACGGTGTCATTCCAGGCGGAATCGCCCGATTCGGGACGGGTGATCGAAGTGAAATGGAACGATGGCCCGGTGATCGGAAGTTTCGAGATCGGACCGAACGCCCCGCGGTGTACAGTCGGCGCACTACATCTCGACAGCGGTGAGCGCGGCACACTCGGCATCTGGTGTACCCGCGATATGTATGCGTATAACCTGGGCGGAGGACAGATTCCTGCTTCGGCAGTTCTCAGGGACTTCAGGGTCTCGGCGCCATTACATAATAAAACTCGTTGAAAACAACCGAGCGTGGAGAACACACACATGGCACACCAGATCGACTATAAACTCGTCGGCGATGACATGCAGGCTGTCATCATCACCCTCGATCCTGAAGAGACGGTTCAGGCGGAATCCGGCTCCATGATGTTCATGGAGGACGGTATCGAAATGAACGCTGAAATGCAGGGTGGCCTTCTCGGCGGAATCAAGCGCAAACTGGGGGGAGAATCCCTCTTCATCACCACCTTCACCAACAGCGCCCCGGCGAGAAAAAAAGTCTCGTTCGCTGCGCCGTACCCCGGAAAAATCATCGCCCTGGATCTCAAGGAAACGGGTACCATGATCTGCCAGCGTGACGCCTACCTGTGCAGTGCCTATGGTATAGATATATCGGTCGCCCTGACCAAGCGTCTCGGTGCCGGCTTCTTCGGCGGCGAGGGTTTCATTCTGCAAAAACTTTCCGGTGATGGGTATGCGTTTATTCATGCGGGAGGAACCGTGATCGAGCACGAACTCGGTGAAGGCGAGACCCTCAAGGTCGACACCGGGTGTCTGGTGGGCTGCCAGGTATCGGTGACCTACGACATCCAGATGGTTAAGGGTGTCAAAACGATGCTGTTCGGCGGCGAGGGTCTGTTCTATGCGCACCTCACCGGCCCCGGACAGGTGTACCTGCAAACATTGCCGTTCTCGCGGATGGCGAATCGTGTCATCAGCGCATCCGGGTATGCCGGCTCGAAGGGAGAAGTACGGCGCGGCGCGGGCGGTATACTGGGTCAGATTCTCAATGGCGACTGAGGTATCGATAACGCCGATCGACTGAATTTCACGAGTGGTACAGCCGAAACATTTCTGTTTTCCCTGGGGATTTGGTGTACGGTATGTCTGCTAAACTGTCCGCGCACAAAACTCTTTCAGGCTGTGATGCCGGTTTCTTTCATATATCTTATTGAAGAGGAGGGTAATCGATGGAACTGATGCTCAAACACTTGGATGAACTTCCCCCGATGATAAGTTTTGTCATTCTCTTCTGTCTTGTCCTGGTTCTATCCATGTTCATTCGCTGGATATGGGAGAATGTACTGTTGAAAATCGCGCGGAAAACACCCACCGAGTTTGACCGTCACCTGTTTTCCGGAACCAAGAACGCAGTTCAGGTCGTATTCATTGCGGTGGGTATTCAGTTTTCATGGAAGCTCTACGGCGACTCGATTGCCAATAGTCTCAGGATTATCCCGGGATTTAATCTCGATTTCGCGTTGACCGTGTCCAACTACGCATGCTCGCTTTTTACCGGTTTATCGATTATCTATCTTATTTGGACAGTATTTTTATCCATCATTACCTGGTACGAAACGGTAAAAAAGGGTCCGGCCTCCTTAAGAATCGATAATAAAATCATTCCGTACATCCGCCGGTTGGTTAAAATATCCTTCATCGTCATTGGAATTATGTTCATCGCAGAAACATTTAATCTACCGCTGTCGAAAGTATGGGCGGCCGCTGGTATCGGGTCCATCGCCATCGCTCTCGCGGCGAAAGACACCTTCGAAAACATCATTTCAGGCATCATTATCCTGTTCGACCGACCGTTTCAGGTCAGGGACAGAATTGAGCTTGCGGACGGTACCTTCGGCGATGTGATCGATATCGGCATCCGGTCGACGAAGATCCAGTCGTTCGATAATACAATCTATATTCTTCCCAATGCGATCATTTCCAACCAGCGGATCACCAACTTTACGTATCCCGATTTCAGGATTAAAATCAGGCAGCCTCTCGGTGTGGCCTACGGATCGGACATGGAAAAAGTGAAACGTGTCCTCGAGGATGTTCTGAAGACGCACCCGCGAGTTCTCAATGTCCCGGAATGGGGTATCTACTTTCAGAATTTCGGCGATTCATCTCTCGACCTCATGCTCATGTACTGGATATCCGACTGCCACGACAAGTTCGAAATTCAGGATGAGGTCAACATGGAGATCAAGCGACGGTTCGAAGAGGAAAACATCAAGATACCATTCCCCCAGCGGGAAGTGAGCATGAATAAATAGTAAAGGACACACCGTCGTATGTCTCAGGTTGAAGCGAATGGTGGAATCGAAGTGACAGGTGGCATTTGATCGTTATCCGTTCGCCTCGGCGGTGTAAAATCCGGATTCAGCCCCTACGGCTCCTGGTTCAACGGTACCAGCATCCCGGAAACACTCAATTCACAAAAAAATCCTTCAATGCGAGCACCGAGGTATACGAAATAACACACGAGAATATGAAGGCTGCTATCATCCCCAAGTTCAGCAGGATACCCGCCCGGTGTTCGCCCATATCCTCCCTGCGATTGACCACGAAGAAAATTGCCGCTATAACGACCGGCAGGACAAACACCCCCGAAACCTGTGTCGCTATCTGGGCGGCTATGGGATTCGCACCGAAGATCGGCACGGTCAGCGCCACGAGACATGCCATCCCGGAAAGAAGCCTGAAGAGCCGTGACCGCGTATCGAGCTCACCCGCACGGTAGTCGCCGATCAGTACCGGGGCGACCATCATGATGGGAAATGTGGAAGAGAGACCGGCACTCACCGTCCCGACGAGAAATAACGCGACCGCATACCTGCCGGCGACCGGCTGGAGCGTTTGCACCATGTCGAGAACCTTGTTGATAACGAGCCCGCGGTGAAAGAGCGCCCCGGTGGCGCACATCATAATCGAGCCGCTGATGATGAACATGAACAGTGCAGCGGAGAACGAGTCGCGCCGCTGTTCGACAATGTTCGCAGCGTTCCACCCCTTACCTTTCATCAGAAGCGGCCGAACAACGAAGGTCGGCGCCGCCATGGTCGTCCCGACAAACGCACAGACCATCAGATTCGCCCCGGGGAGGTCCGGGATTCGGGGGATCAATCCGGCGGCAATTTCCTTCGGTGAGGGTAAGACGATGAACATCGAAATGATGAAGGAAATTCCCATGATGGTCACAAACACGATGAGAATCTTTTCAAAAAAGGAGTAGCGGCCGACGAGAAGAAGCAGATACATGGCAATGAGAATCAAAACTGCTATCACGAGTATTCCCCAGTAGCTGTTCTCGCTCATGCCCGGGACAAAGAGCCGGATCGCCTCGTAGAGACCATTGGCAGTCAGCCCAAGGAGACCGGAGAAACAGCACCACTGGGCGGTGACAACACCGAGAAAGATCAACATCGCGATCACCTTGCCGTACCGAAAACGCTTTTTAAATCCATGCAGGGCCGTCTCTCCGGTCACAATGGCGAATCGTCCGTACGCCTCCATGAGCACCCATGAAAAAAGGCAGCTCAGCACCAGCACCCACAAAAGTTTCATACCGAACTGTGAGCCCGCCTTTGCCATCGAAGTGACACTCCCGGTGCCGATGGTGTAGCCAATACAGAATATTCCGGGACCGATCGACAGAAGAAGCGCCCAGAGTCTGCCAATGATCGAAAGTTCGTTACGTTGTGTCGCCATGGATACCTGTCTCCCCGTTCTTCTTCCTTTACAAAAGGATAGTATACACGTTATACCTAGTAATCATGTAGCATGGAAACCGCGCTTACCGGTACGTCGTTACCCCGACCCGCATACACTGATCGTGAATCGGGCACTGTGAACACAGCGGAGAAATCGGCTTGCAGACGTTCTGGCCGAATGCTACCAGCAAGTCGTTATACTCTTCCCAGTACTCGCTCGGCAGTGTATCACGAAGCGCAAACTCTGTATCCTTCGGTGTTTTGGTCGATATGTAGCCGATCCGATTCGAAATCCGGTGAACATGAGTATCGACACAAATACCAGGCTTCCCGTATCCCTTGATAACCACGAGATTGGCGGTCTTCCTCCCCACTCCTTTCAGAGTGAGCAGCGTATCGATATTATCGGGAACAGTCCCATCATACTTTTCAATAATCTCCCTGCTGATGTCCCGAATGGTATGGGCCTTATTCTTATAAAATCCTGCCGGATATATGGCTTTCTCGATTTCGTCTTGACTCAGCCTGACCATGGCTTCCGGTGTGGCGGCAAGGGCAAAGAGACGCTGTGAGGATACACGGGTTACCTCATCCTTCGTCCGCAGGCTGATTATGGTCGATATGAGAACCTGGAACGGGTCGCGTCTCTTTTGGGCAATCTCGGTTACGATGGGTTCACGCCAGTCAGGGTAGGTTTTTCGGAGATTGTGTATAATTACATGAATATCCGGTGCCACAGGTGCTCCCTTCAAACAAAACATTATGAAACATGGCGGTGAGACACTCCTGCTCTGGCCTGGGAAACTGCTCGGTTCTCATTTTTTCTGTATCTTTTATTTTGCCGGAGCGTCAATTTTTAATATATTAAAAACATGGTGATAATATGAAGTTTTTTATATCAATTATTTGTATTTTTTTGCTGATCCCCGATGTGTCGTTTTCCGCCGCTTCGATATCTCCCATGCTGTTCTTTTTCAGAAACGCGAGAACCAGCGACTTCGCCCAAAAAGCACTTTCCGTACCTAATTCAGCTTCTGTTACGGTACGATTCTCCGCATCACCACACCTTGATACCATCGAGAAATTGGAAAATCACGGCCTCAGGTTTAAACGTTCTGGCGGCGATATTCTTCACACCGGATGTCTCTACCTCGCAATGGTTGATCTCGACAGCCTCGAAAATCTCGCCGTACGTGAGGACATCATCCGCATCGAAACAACTTATAATCCCTCTCGGACGTCCTCACTGGATGTCTCAAATCCCCTGGTTCAGGCGTCCCGTGTCTGGAACCTCAGTCACGATTCCTTCCCGATTGACGGTTCCGGAATAACCGTTGCCAGTGTCGATACGGGGATTGATGTATTCCACCCGGCTTTTTTCAGGTATGACGGCGGTTCTTATGCATGGATCGATGTTAATAATTCCGGAAGCTTTGAAAGCGGTCTCGATGCCGTCGACCTGAATGGTAACGGTACCGCAGAAACCGGTGAGACACTACGCTTCTTCAATGCATTGTTCTCCGACCAGTACGGTATTATGACCAACGATTCTGCGGTTTACGAAGCGGATATCGATTGGTTATACAACGACGTTAATAATAACGGAGAACGTGATTTCGGCCCGGACAAAGGATACTACGAAACCAGCCCTTCGTACGGTGAGCTTTTCCTTGTCACCGAAGACTCGAACAGCAACAACCGCCTCGATGTCGGCGAGCATCTCACCGGTCTGGGAACTTCGAAGGTTGTCGCCGCCTATGACAGCGACGGGAAACATTACCGTGGCAGCGACCTGATCCTCTCGCGCGGCGATCAGGTCAATCACGGCACCTCTGCATTCGGCATTCTTGGCGGACAATTCCCCGGAAGAAGATTTGTCGGCATGGCGCCGGGACTTGAGTTTATCAGCATAAACCGCCTCGAAGTCGAGGATATTTTCGAAGCTGTTCTCTGGGCGATCGAGGACGGCGCGACCATGATCATGTACGAATTCGGGTCGTGGGTACTGGAATTTCTGGACGGTTCTTCGGACCTTGAGATTTTCGTCGATAACCTCGTTGATGAGGGCTATCATGTCTTTGCGGCATCCGGTAATCTCGCCGGGCCTGCCAGGAATAAACACGCCGCCTTTACGCTTGAGCCCAACACCTCGGAAACGCTGTCATTCAACCTGCCTTCATCGTATAACATAACCGAGGTCTATATCAGTATTCTCTGGAGAAACAAGCTCTCCTGGGGGCCATCGTGCACGCTCCAACTGTCCGAGACTGAATCGCTCTATCTTTTCAACGACATGATACCCCGAACCATCGGACAGTACACGGTCTTGTCGGGCGGTGACAGTTCGCCGAATGAGGAGACCGCACGCTTCGACATCATCATCACCTCCAGGACGGGCATGTCCGGAGACATGTCAATCGTACTCAGCAGCATACTACGTCCCCTGACGCTCGATATGGACGCCTATATCAGCGATAACAGAACCGGCTGGATGCACGGCGCACAGTTCACAAATTTCCTGACAGATGACGGCACCGTATGCGCGCCCGGCACCGCGGAGAAAATCATCACCGTTGGTTCCTTCGATCCCCGTGGCTACCGTAATCCCGAAGGAGACTTCAGCGATTTCAGTTCGTGGGGGGATACCACGGATGGCAGGAGAGCTGTTGACATTACGGCGCCCGGTTTTACCGTTTTTTCGCCGGCATCACACTACCCCGGCGGCGTTCAACCAGGCGGCTATGTTGATTTCGGTGGAACCAGTGCATCGCTGCCACACGTCGTTGGGTGTGCCGCACTGATTGCCCAGGCCTCACCGTCCATTTCGCCAGCCGACCTGGCAAACGTGTTATTCGAATTCGCCCTCGCCGATGAATTCACCGGTCCGGTGCCGAACAATAAATGGGGGTACGGAAAACTCCAGTGCTATGATTCCATTACCAGGTCACAGATTGTCAGCTCGCTGGAAGCAGAAACAATGCCCGCACCTTTTTCGGTATCGTTCCCCTATCCGAATCCCTTCAATACGACCACGCAGTTCGAGCTGCATATGTCGTCAAACCACTCCCTGCCCGTTGACCTGATCATCTTCAACACGCTGGGCCAGAAAATCAGGACCATTCGGAACTGTAATAACTCCCGCCCCTATGCGACCGTCACCTGGGACGGTAAGAACGATGACCGGATGCCGGTGTCATCAGGCATGTACTTCTTCACCTTCGCGAGCGCAGCCTCATCGGTCGTACAAAGCGCGCTCTTCCTGAAATAATCTATACCTCATTGAATAAACGATCCGCCTGGACATAAAAAAAACGGGCGGTATTTCAACCACCCGTTTTTCGTCATCTTTCTATCGTCTAAAAATCTTTGTACTGCTTTTTGATGTTTCCCCAGGTCGATGTTTTCACATCACTGCTGATATCCCTGTTCACAATAAAACTGCGTTGACCGAGATATCTCGATGTTGTACCACCAGTCGTTGAGCCGATTGTTACCTTGATGGTAACAGGAAGTTCCATTTCGGCGGAGAACGTTGCAGATGTTTTCAGCACAAAGTAGTAAACCAATCCCTCACCTGTCGGGACAACATCATCGCCACCGAATTTTGCCCAGGCGACATAGTAATGGCCGTCTTCTTTTACCTCACCGGGACCCTTTGTCGGATCATCGAGGACATTCAATTCCTCGGCGAGGGTAATGTCAGCGCCATTAATGTTGATATCGTCCTCTTCAACCAGTACATCTGATTTACTGGAGAATGCCGCAAGCTCAGGATCCCAGGTGACGTCAATATTGAAACCCCTGAGAGCTTCTGCGCCGTGGACATAGACCGCAAAACCGACTAACTGGTCAGGCCCAACACCGATCGGGTAAATCATTTCCTGTCGACCGGCTTGAGTAAGATCTGTATCAATGGTAAAATAAGCCTGCCCGTTGATAGCAAGAACAGGTGAAGACATTAGTACCGCCAACGAGATTACAAAGATGACAGAACATATTTTTCTCATAGAAATCATCCTTCCTAACATCTGTTGGGATGGGAGGTGACAGAGCACCTCCCATCCACAAGATGATTTACTTGATCAACGTCATCTTTTCGATCTTGTTGAAGTTACCCGAGACAAGTTTGTAGAAGTACATACCGCTTGCTGCGGTTTCGCCCATCTCATTCTTGCCATCCCATACGGCCTTATAGAAGCCGGCATCCTTGGTCTGGCTGACCAGGGTGCGGACTTTCTGTCCGGTCATATTGAAGATAACCAGTTCAACATTGCCAGCGGTCGGGATTGAGTACTCGATCGTTGTGGTCGGGTTGAACGGGTTCGGGAAGTTCTTCGACAATTCGTAAACGGCCGGAAGAACCTTGAGCGTTGCGCTTGACAGATCGGCGACTGTGCTGACACCGATAGTGTTGTCTGCAACGAGTGCATTGGTGATCTCAAGGCTGATGTTCCTCTCCCTGCTGAGTGACCGGAATCCGATGGTCACCGAACCGTCAAACTTCTCACCGTTGAACATCGAGGCAACCGTCAGAATTCCGTCTTTATCGGTCGCAATGTTGAGGCCGACAAGACCGGAGATGCTTTCCTTGGCGAGCTCGAGCGCCATGTCGTTATAGCTCATGGTGAACTCGAAACCGTTGATTGCATCGACGTCGCTGAGGTTGACATTGACATAGTACATCGATGTCGCCTCATCAGCTTCGCCGGTGAGTGAGAGTGACAGGTCGCTCATCGGACGTTCGATCGCGACCTTGGAGGCACCGCCCATGCCGAAGCCGTAATCGGC
>CAYWBT010000139.1:0-8691 GCA_964456585.1 uncultured bacterium | reverse complement strand
TATCCGAGCACCGCCGATTCAACCCATCCCGGGCCGTAGAGCGACCAGATATTGATTTTGTACGGCAGGTATCTGCGGAGGTTTCCGAGGTTATTCCGAACCGCGGCTCGTGTCGCCCGTGCATACTTTTCCTCTCCGGTGAGGAGATACAGAAACGGCGCGGCATCAGAAGACCCGGACCCTTCCGAGAGCGTACGAAAATAGCTCTCGAGCGGTTCTTTCTTGATATGCTCACGTGCCTGCCTGAGCTCTTCCCCGGTCACGAGCACGGCACCGTACGACGGCAGGGTATAAAACGAAGCAATGGCTGCCACGATCACCAGGACACACAGTCGCAGGACAGGTATCTGAGGGATAGTGATTGAAAAAACAGAATTCTTTGAACCGACATGCATGCTTCTACACTCCTTATATTCTCATTCTCATATTTTTCGTTTATCTGTTGAACAGCACCGGGGTTCTGATGCTATCTACGGGGTGTTCCTTCACAGGGGTCACGCATGAGTTCACCGCTTTCCCGTCCCTGCGTTACCATAGAGCGAACTTCACGGTACAAAACGGGGATGATCGACACCCCTATCGAACTCACCGCGGGTCAAAAAGCGCTGGTTTTTGCCATCGGCATCCATTATCCAGAGTTCCGATGGATTACCGACCGTGGCCCGGCAGAAAGCAATATTATCTCCTTCCGGCGCCCAGACGGTTCGAAAGTCCCAAATGAGCGGCTCATTGTTGGTGATAGGAGTTGTTTTTTTCGTGAGCGGATTGAGCAGACAAATATCCGTTCCGCCGCGGGCTTCTTCAGGCTTGTAATCACGGTTGAAGTGGTCGGTATCGGGACGGTCGGTGGCCCACTGCCATGCGGTTTGGGAATTCGGTTTCGCACGCGTATAGGTGACCACCGAACCATCGGGCGACCACTGGGGCATGTTCGATCCGCCGCCGCGCGTATCGGGATTGCCGTACGATGTGCCAAACCAATGCCGGCAATCCTCGGTAATCACACGATGCTCCGAACCATCAGGTCTTCCGATGCAGAGGTTTGACCAGTCGTGACCGGGATCGATCTTGTTATGGCAGTCTTGGTACAGAATCCATGCGCCGTCAGGGGACCAACTCGTTCCAAAGTAGAGATGATCGGGATGGGAGGCAATGAGCGTTCGGTTGGAGCCGTCTATACCGATTGAAAAAATGCTGTAGGGCATGACATTGGTCACATGGAATGCGAGATGCTTCCCATTGGGGCTGAGGCTCACGCCATAGGTAAATCCCTCCCCTTCCCTGGTAATTTCAACCTGGTCGGAACCGTCCAGGTTCATGATCAATACCCGCTGTTCGCCGCCGATGACCGGGCCGGTGACAAGACGGTGCTCACCTGGCAGAAGGCAACACGGCACATTATAGTTTGCCGGGCGATTTTTTGTGGCGATCTCCGTGAGTGTTTTTTTCTCGAAATCATATATCCACATGTGGGACAACACGTTTCCTTCCCATGTCTTCCCTTCTTCATAGCTGTTGAGGATGATGCGTCTGCCGTCGGAAAAGGACGGTCCGTAGCCCCAGCCGACCTGTCCCGGGATATCGAAGGTAAGATATTCGAGGCCGGAACCATCTTCATTGATGATGCCGAGTTTGTGCGTGTGTGCCCTGAAAATTATTTTTCTTAAGCTCGTGGACGCGTTCGGTTTTGTTCCGGCTTGATTACCGTAGAGTCGATGTCCATGCAACGGCAACCCTGCCATAATGGTTGTTGCACCGGTAAGTGTTTTCATGGCAAAGTCGCGGCGTTTCATGAAAGACTCCTTCATCATTATTACGAGTTATCGGTTATACTAAGTTGTCGGTCAAGAACAGTATCAAGTCACCTGCAATACCGTGCGGTGTCATCAGCGAGTGTTCGCCCCATGTTTGTGAAAGAATATTACCACTTTCACCGGTACGCACAAGTACTTTTTCACGTACACGTTCATTCCCCGCTGAATAATCATGATCGTCACCGCTCAACGTGCCATCGGAAGAAAATCTCGTCGATGGACTGATTCCCGGTTTTCCGTGAGGTTTTACCTGCAGATGTCCGGACGAACGGTAACCGGTTGCGCAAACGGCATGAAATACCTATTATTATGGGGAGAAGATAGCGAGATCAACTCGATTATAGGAGCCTGGTACATGGATTTAAAACTGAAAGACAGGGTGGCGCTCATCACCGGAGGAACGAACGGCCTCGGATTGCGGATAGCTCGGGCATTTGCCGGTGAGGGCTGTCATGTCGGCACCTGTTCACTCGACCCCGAGAAAAAGATCGAGGAAACGGCGCAGGAACTCCGGGAGCGGGGCGTCAGGGTGCTCGCGATGCGTGCGAACGCCTGTATCCCCGAAGAAGCGGAGAAGCTGGTCGAGGAAACCGCACGCCAATTGGGCGGAATCGATATCCTGGTGAATAATATCGGCAAGCGGTACGGCGAGGGGCTGTTCAAGGCAACCGACGATGACTGGGTGAAGACCTTCGACAACATACTATTTCAAGCTATCCGCATGATCCGCCTCACCGTTCCCCACATGCGGAAGCGGGGTGGGGGATCGATTGTCAACATCGCATCGGTATCGGGCTGGCTGCCCCAGCTTGCAATCGGGGGGCAGTACAGCGCAGCAAAGGCTTCGCTGATCTTTCTCGCGGAACAACTGGCGCTCGAACTTGCGCACGACAATGTCCGGGTCAATACCGTATCGCCCGGCTCTATGCTGTCTCCGGATGGTGTCTGGGAGGCGTGGCGGCAAAAGCACCCGGAATCGTTCGAGGAATACCAGCGCGAGGGTTTTCCCATGGGTCGGCTCGGAACGCCCGAGGAAATTGCCGATGTCATCGTCTTTGTCGCCAGCCCGCGCGCCTACTGGATCAACGGCCGTCATATAACCGTTGATGGTCTCCCGCAACCGGTTCCCCCGCGGGAGTATAAGCACTGGTAGGAAACAGCGCGTCGTCGCTCGTGGGCATTGCCTTCACCGGGAGCGCGGTTCTTCAATTCTGTCGGTCATGATAGAAGGGCTCGAAGCGGTTTACTCCCACATGGCGTTGATCGCCCTGACCGTTTCATCGACGAGCACCTGCCCGCCAATCGGCCCGACCCGTGTCACCATGGCGCTGTAGCCTCCTCCCGGAATAGCCCGTGCTGTCGGCAGGTACCCGCAGCCGTCACCGCTCAATTGAATCAGGAACGTTTGGTGTGCCGTGCTCCTGCCCTTCATCCGTAATCCATAATCAAGATAGAGCTCGAACGGATTGGTGGCAAATGCCACCTCGCCGAGCCGGATTACATGGAGTTCCATGCGGTAGGAAGGATCGTTGTCCTGGTTCTTGTATTTTTCGATAAGGGCCTGTTTTTTCTTCACGATTCCGAAGTCGGTAATCTTGTTATCCCAGGGGCCGAACTCCTTGATTTTCTCATTTTCCTCTATCTCTTTGAGAAAGCGGTTCCACGCCGTTTGAGGAGAATTCGGGTCTTTCGGCTCACGGGACATGATTTCATCGGCGATGGCGACCGCTTCACGATACTCGGCTTCGCTCACCCGGCGGGTGGGCAGGTCGATATCGCGTACCAGGTGCCGGAAAACCGCCCTGGTTTGTATGCTCTTTTGCGCGGACGGATAGGCCGTGTCGACCGCGTTGGCGATTCTTCTGCCGATTTCAACCGCGCCCGGTACATCCCACATGTTCGGTTCTCCCCGGTAGCCGCGGGGCAGGTCGCGGGGCGATTGATCGCCGGCTGCGCCGCACTGCGTCAGGACAAAAATATCCTCGGAATAGCGTTTTTTGAGTTCCTTTCTCACTTCACCCCAGTAATCGGAGGAGACATAATACTTCGCCTCGGTAACCTGAGAGGGGCAGGATACGTTGATGACAATGCCGGTCAGCTTGTTCTGCGTATCCCAGCAGAAAAGCATGTCCACGCCGTGATCACTCGGTCCTTCCAGACCGATGAAATCATCACGGTTCGTTGAGCCATACATCTGCGTGGTGCCGTTGGCGTACTGAACCCTCCGGCAGTGTCCCACGGCCGCGTGCCCCAACTCCCAACTGATGCCGCCGGACGTGCGGCTGTTCCAGGCCTCGGTGACCGCTTCGGTGAGGCGTTCAAGCATAAAGACCCGGAATTCCGGCCCGGTCATGTCCTTGCCTTCATCGACTTTGTGCAGGCTGTCCTTACCGGGATAGGGAGCGGAATGGGTGTGCGTCGCGTTTAGAAAGAGCTTCCTGACATCGAAATCGGGAAGAAGCGGCCGCACCCGTTCTTTCAGGGTGTCCTGCAGTTCCCGGTCGAAACTTACCACGTCGCACGAAACCATGATGGCCTGTTCCGGTGTGCCTGATTCATCCCGGGTTTCGAGCGCCAGGGCAGTCACTTTCAGATTGCTCTGGACATACTTGGAAATACGCTTGTAATACTGGCCGGTCAGCGATACGGGTTTATCCGGAGTGACATCCTTGCATGACCATCCGATATACAGCGCGGCCTCTTTCGCCGCTTCGGAACTGTTGGAACAACCGAGCATCATGAGAAAACTAAACGGGATGACACTGTAAGCGAGCAACGGTAGCACTTTCATTGGGCTGTCTCCTTTCGTGAACGTAAAATTTCCGATATAATTCAACTCTCTTTCGGTATAAGATGCATGAGAGGAGTACTCACTCACCGTCTGGCAGGTGTCGGTACACCGCTCAATTTTCAGAGCATCTCGATGTCGAGAAGTGCACTAATATCTTCATACAACCTCGTATTGTTGCCGTAGGAGAGGATATAGTGCTGACCGAGGACCCGTTGCATGAAGTCCTCCATCGATCCATCGAGAGTGATTTCAAGGCTCGGTAGTTGAGGTGCCGGGGGTTTCCAGCCTGCCTCCTCCCACTGTCCCGGCGTCCTGCCTTCTCCGGTGACAACGTGCAGGCAGTATCGATCCCCGGTGTAAGACATGCGGGCCAGGGTAATCTCTCCCGGCCTGATTTTTGAGACGTTCAGGAGTCCCTCGCCGAATTCGCCAAACGCGGTAGGTAGGACTGTCACCCGGCCATCCACGATCTCAGAGGGCACATAATCCGGGACGCCCATGAGCACGCCGTTTTCCATGAATTCGTAAAATTCCAGATAGGCGCCTACCTGGCCGGTCAGGTACCGTGTCATGAGCTGGGTGACCGCGCCCATCGTATCGTTTTCCGGGATGGTGCAGATACCCTCGTTCTCGTGGAGCAGCATGAAAACGCCGGCCGGGGCGAAATTCAGCAGCTTTTTGATCCCATCGACATCGATCAGGGATACCGCGCCGTAGCCCCGTTCCCGGACCTTTCGGCTGACCGCGGCGTAGAGGCGTGCGGTATTTCGGAGCGTTTCTTCGGCGGGTTCCTTGACAAAGTTCCAACGCTTCAGCATATCCTTGGTCAGGTGAGAAATTTCGTGTTCATCAAGTTTTTCGATGGCCTGAACCATTTCCAGCATCTCGAAGAATTCCACTTCGGGGCCGATTTTCGCTCGCAGGGAAATCCCGTCATACAAGGTGCCGTAGAGTTTCATATCACGGTAGCCCATCATGCCGATGCGTGCGCCGCGCAGGAGAGAAACGGTACAGGCCGCCCTGGCGTAGCTGACAATTTTTTCCAGGGGTGGCGGGCCGCCGTACAAGTTTGTCACGTACCTGAACCGATAGCCGAGATCCTCCATGGGCTTTCGCAGTGCCGTGGTTCCCGCCTGATCCGCTGTCGTGACAAACCGGCCGCCTTCCTTCCATCCGGTCAAACCCCAGAGGATCATGGGCGTGCCACGGAAGGCGTCGATCACTCCGATCACTGCATGGGAGGGAATCCAGCCGGCGACGCAGATAATCAGTACATCAAAATTCCCGCCGGCAAGCTCACGTTTTGCCCTGGCGACATCGTTGCCTTCGGGATCGTCACTGACCGGATCGGTCCATACCAGTTCGATGCCCTCCGCCTCGATCTGTCTGCGTGCTTCGTTGCACTTTCGTTCGATGAGTTCCCGGGGAGTGTTGATTTCACCGAATCCGACGAATCCAGCTCTGATTTTTCTCATCATTTTCTCTCTTCCTAAGCGTAATGTGCGGGTACGATTCTCCGTTTCGTTACCCTGTCGTTTCTCTCTTTTATTCATCAGGTGGGAGAGGTTAAAAGAATAATAAGGCACCTCGCCGCTCTTCTATAGCCATCGACCGACACGCTCGCCGTCCGAGGTGGCTTCGAGTATCCGTCCCACCGAGACGCAGTCGCCGATGATATGCACTTCCTCTGCCCTCATTGCCATGGCGGGTATGGGACCGGTTTTGGGCTGTACCTTCATTGCCGGGCCGGTATCCTCGCTTGTGCTACCATGCGGATTAATACCGGCTGCATAGACGACCAGGTCGGCCTCGATACCCCAGCGTTTTCCGCTCGGCAGGAGGACTTCCACACCCTCGTCGATAACCGCGGTGACCGTGGTGTTCTCCATGGTGGTGATATCGCGATCTTCGATCAGGAGCTGCATGTGGTTCTGTGTGATTTTCGAGCTCTGTGCCATGATGGAGGGGAGCATTTCCACGATTGTCACAGCGGCACCGTGATCCGCGAGGTAGCAGGCGGTTTCGCAGCCGACCTCGCCGCCGCCGATCACCACGGCTCTCTTGGGAGTGAATCCTGAAATGTCACGCAGCACGTCGATAGCCGAGGCGACATGCGGCATTCCGATGCCCGGAATACCCGGCACGACAACCTCGCCGCCGACAGCAACCACGAGGGCATCGGGTGCTTCTTTCTCGATCATATCCGGCGTGACCTCGGTCCCGAGCACGAGCCTGACCGTGCTTTTGGAGAGCGCCGTTTCATACCACGCCAGGGCGAGCTTGAGATCATCCTTGAACTTCGGGCGACTCCCCGGATACACCATGCCGCCGATTACGGGCATTTTTTCATAGAGTGTGACATCGTGTCCGCGCGCCGAGGCAGTCAGGGCGCAGCGTATACCCGCCGGGCCTGCTCCGACAATCATGACCTTCTTGGGGTGAACCGCCGGTGTCAGTTCCTGCTCCGCCTCATGCGAGAGGTAGGGATTCATGGAACAGATCAGCGGCTCGCTGTGCCAGAGCTGTTCATAACAGACGTTGCACCGTATGCACGGGGTGATGGTATCAGCCATGCCTGCCCGCGCCTTGCGGGACCAGTGCGGATCGGCGAGCACCGTGCGTCCGATCGCCACCAGGTCGCATTTTTTCTGCGCGATGAATTCCTCGGCTTCCCTGGGGACAGTTATGCCGCCAGTACCCATGACCGGGATATCCGGGCATGCTTCCTTGACCGCTTCGGCAAGCGGCATGAGCGTGTTGCGTTCAAGGTACATATGGGGAACGGAGGAGTACCTGCTCTTGATGAGAAGCGATGTAGAAGTTGCGCTCACATGGAGATAGACGGGTTTGAGGGTGGCGAGATGCCGGGCTATCTCAATTCCGAGGGGACGGTCGATGCCGCCGGGAAGTTCCTCGTAGGCGCTGAATTTGATCCCCACCGGGAAACCGGGATATTCGCGAAAGATACCGTCGATGACATCCGCCGGGAACTTCATCCTTCCCTCGAACGAGCCGCCATACTTGTCAGTACGCCTGTTGGTCGAGGGAGACATCATGGCGCCGACGAAGTACGTATGACCGCCGTGCAGTTCGACACCGTCATACCCTGCCTCACGGGCATACCCTGCAGCCCTGATGAAGTCCTCCACGAGGCCGTCGAGTTGTTCGGTGGTGAGTTCTTTCGGCCTGACCGGGTAGGCGGGATTGTAGATGGCCGAGGGCGCCTCCTTGCCGACCTTGCCGCCATTGAGGGTGAGTTGACAGAATATCTTTGTATCGTAGCGGTGTATCCGGTCGGCGAGTTTTTTATGGGACGGGATGAAATTCTCGTTGAAAAGACCGACTTTCGGTATCCCCGCGAGTGTTCCGCTCACCCGTACAGCGCCGGTGATGATCAGCCCGATTTCCCCGATGGCTCGTTCCTCGTAGTAACGGATCGTTCTCAGCGGCCACGTCTCGTCGGTGCTTAACAGGCCGTTGTTGATCGGTGCCATCACCGTGCGGTTCGGGATTTCAACAGTGCCGAGTTTGATGGGGCTGAACAGGTGGGGATACGTCATACCAATCTCCTTAATGGTTGTTTCTAAAAGCTATTATCGTATCTATCAATTATAATAGCTATTCTCACTAGCTAAACCGATTTCACTTCAACTCCCCAGGCTGCGCTCAAGGTACCGCCGTCCGAGTGTCTTCATGAGAAAGTAGTACAGAACGAATGAGAGAATCTGGGTACTGATCGGGGTGATCAGGACATAGGTCGACCTGAACGCCAGCGAGTATGCCACACCGACAATCCAGACGGCAAGTGCGACAGGATTCCAGCCGTTCAGATACCAGTATTTCCCGTTGACCTTGACAAGTTCTTCGGCATCCAGCTTGTTCTTGCCTTTTCCCCTGAGGAAGAAGTAATCGGCGATGATAATTCCGTTGGCGGGGCCGAGCGTTCCGGCGAGAATGCTGATGAATCCCATGAGTCCCTTGACACTGTAAATGCCCATGACCGCACTCAGCGCGCCGATTCCGACGACGATGATGGTCGAGGTAACCCGCGGAATACCATTCGGCATCCACCGGTTCCCCGTGGTC
>CAYWBT010000138.1:0-8731 GCA_964456585.1 uncultured bacterium | reverse complement strand
CCTCCTTTCCACATCGACCAGGCATGTTGATCTCCAGTACTTTCGGTCATAAGATCATGTGCCACGATTGTGCCGTCGACAGTTATGTATGCGAGAGCGATATCTCCCGTATCTGACAGTTGGAAAACGCACGGCGATACGGTTATAGTGCCGCTCGTTACGATGGGAAATCCCGGTGTCAGCAGGCCGTCGCGTGTGAAGGCGACGATTCGCATATTCGATGTTGCCACAGCGATATCGAGTCTACCGTCATTATCGAGATCCGCGATAAGCGGCGGCGATGTTATTGTTTCAGAGTCGTCTCCCGGTGGCAAATTGAATGGAAAGTGCCCGACACGAACGCCATTCGCACGAAATGCCCATAACTGGTCGTCAATAGCGACAACAACTTCGGGGTAACCGTCCGAATCAATATCTGCCGCAACAGGCGAACCAATCGGGCTTCCGGGGAGAAACACCGTCTCAACCGAACCTTCGGTATCATACAAGAGAAGCCTCTGGTCTGCCGTGATGACTGTTTCGTAGATGTCGTCACGATCAAGATCGACAAGAATCTGTTCCGAGACCGTTTCGGCGTTGATCGTTTGTTCTGTGAAGGATCCGGCGTTTTCGCTGATATACAGGTGTTTCGAAGCTCTATCGACCGTTGCAAGGAATCCCGGCGTCACCGCAAGCGACAACCGACTTGTCGTATCCGGCAGCACCATTTCAGTCTCGGTGAGGAAATCGGCGGAAAAAACATGTACTGCACTCGAGAGTGCTTCACCGTCTTCGGCTATGAGCCTGCTGGCGGCAAGAAGACGTGCAGCACCGTCTGATGTTTCAAAGACTGCGGTTGCGCCGAAAAATGAATTATTCCCGTCGGCAGATACCGGGAGTTCCCATGCAAGATGGGGAAGGATGTCCGAAATCGTCAAACGGTAGATCGTACACTGCGAACCATGTGAAGCGAACAGGTCATATGCATTACGGGCGGGATCATAAACAACAGCGGGATGCCCTGCGGAAGGAAATGCACCAGCGAGATTCCCGTCAGCGGTGATGACATAGGTTGAGTCATTCCCCGATACGATTACCTCATCAGAACCATCGCCGTTCAGATCAGCCGCAGTTATATCTTCATGCGTGCCAAAGAATACGGGGAATCCCTTCATCTTTCCACTGAAGGATATATTTACCCTCATAACTTCCCCGGGATCGGACAGCACGCTGACGGTTATACCGGAATTTCCGCCCCACATACTGCCGGAATGTGGATTAGTCTGTGGTGACAGAACCGAATTTTCCCCAAGTTTGAACGTATCGTCTTCGTGACCGACTGCATATTCGGCACGTTCATCGCCAAAACCGAACATCGCGCCGATATCCTGTCTGCCATCAGCCTCGAGCAGGTCGAGACCGCGGCGGTAGGAATCATCGTTAATAGTGTTGTCCTCGCTGTGTGCATTGATAATGCGATCGTTTACATGCCAGATAAGTATGCCTCTTCCCGGTATGAATGCATCATAGTGTTCAACTTCTATCCAGACACCCGAAGTATCGGAATCGGAGAAAGTAATCGATTCCGGCAGAGAATCACGCGGCGCATAGCTGAACCGGTTTTCAATGAGCAGATACTCATCGCTGTTGATCGGTATTTTTACCCCGCGCGGAAGACCAATGTCGATGTGCGTTGCGGCGACATCGAGCGTGGTATCAGCGGTGACGATGACCGGTTCGATCCAGTCCAGCTCGATTTTCGACCAGATGCAGGGGTGGGTGGGTATGAAACCGAGCGTTTGATAGCCCCATGCCATGGCGCCGGTATCCATGAGACACCAACTGCCAGCACCTGGCAGACCATCCTTGTTATTGGAGAAGGATGGCAATCCCAGCCTGAAACCAAACATCTGTGCCATTATACCGTTGAGCCCGGTCGATCCGAAAGAACTGGTCATTTCGGGAACGATGATACCGTTGTCAAGGATAACACCGTCGATTAAGAGCGGTGGATCGAAGGTGGAAAAGTCCTCAGTAGAGAGAAAGGCGGAGGGAATATCGTTGATCAGGCCGGATGTTTCGCTGCCGATACCAGCGTGAATAATCATATAGGTGTCGTAGCGGGAAAAGTTGATGCGGTCGCCTTCCGTTTGCTTACATTTCAGCACCGCTTCTTGAAAGAGTTCAAGGAGTTTTTCCGATGTCTCTTTCTTATTTCGAGCGTTTCCATACTTGTAAAATTTTTTCTCCATCGTGTAGGCCTTTTCAGGCTCCTGTGGCCAGATATCATACGATATGTTTGTCTGGCCCTCCGAAACCACTTCCCAGTAACGTGCAAGCGCCTGAAGGTGGTAGTCGAAATACTGACGGTTGTGCGGTGGAATTTCCCAGGGATGCGTATACTCGTCACGAACATTCGAGTCGGTATAGTAATCACGCAAATCGAAACGGCCTCTACCGGATGTGGTATCGTGATCAGGTTCCTCGTAGGGGAAATCAACGCGTATCGCGAGAATACGGTATTCTTCCGTACCACAGTTGCCGGTGGGAGAGAAGAATACCGCCAGTAACAGCGTGAAAAGAATGACCGTCAAATAGTATGGCATATACTGTTTATTCATATCTTGCATACGGTAAAATCCGGTGTAGGACCTTTCCTGTGGATAGTGCTGTTGTCTTTGGTCGGCAGGTACTGATGGCCGTATGAACTGTTCATGACAACGGAATCGGGCACGACAATTGTCACCTGCGGGTGAAGAAAGTCTTCGCCAAGCCCTTTAGAAGTCATAGGCAAAGCTAAACCGCATCGAGTCCTGCATGGGATTATCGGTCGCCGCGTAGTAGGCGACATCAACATTCAGCCGATCCCAGATGACACCAACACCGAAAGTCGGGCTTTTCAAGTCGCCGTCATCGTCATACGAATATCCCGCACGGAGCGCCAGGAAATTGTTGTATACGTATTCAGTACCAATTTTAAAATCGATCTGCTTAAACTCATCATCCTCGTCGTACCAGCCCTTGATGAGCGCTTCCACCGGCGAACCTTTCCGCCGCACGAGGGGTTTGTAGATATCCAGAACAAAGGTCAGCTTGTTGAACTCGCTTTCCACCGGAACATAAGCGGCACCGAAAATCATGTTCAGCGGCAGCGGATCGGCTTGGCTAACATCGATATAGGAAATTTTTGGTCCCATATTATGCATGACCGCAGACAAGGTTAATCCCTTGATCGGAGTATGGTACATGGTACCGAAATCGAGGGCAAAACTGGTTCCGATACCACTTCCTTCCTCAGCGCCCTGTCCCTTGTCCGAAAGTTTTGAATAAATTGCCTTCAGGGTTATACCGAGCGAAAGATCATCCGTCATGGTTGCCCCGTAGGAACCGGATGCAACGACTTCAAAGGAAGTAAAATATCCGACCACATCGGGCGAGTAGGCGGTTGTTCGGGCCTGTTCGCCCAGATTGAAGTAGACCACGTTGAAGGCGAAGTTTCCCCATCCCTCGGCATACTGGGAATAGCCGAGAAACTCATAGTATAGATCATCGGCGAGCGTTGGTAGCCAGTTCTGGTGCATAAACTGGATGTTTTTTCTGTTACGATCCTGGAAGGCCAGCCCTGCGGGATTGTAATAACCGGCAGTCGCATCGTCAGCGATTGCTGAAAACGCCTCGCCCATCGCTGCCTGGCGGGCACCCGGCTCGATAAGCAGGAGAAGGACTGCAGCCTGACTTTCATTCGTTGCCCGAGCCGTTCCCGGAAAAAAAGCGACGGTTATGGCAAGAGCAAGTATAGGAACAACGAGTGATTTCATGTTTTTTTCCTCCCATGCAATAAAACACCACAAAAAATCAATATTCGATAATTTAAAAACTTTGGTATACAATAAAGATATCACTCCATCACAACCAGTTTTTCAATTTTCGATGATTTTCTCCCATTCATGGTGACAATTGAGATTTTATAGAAATAGACGCCATTTGCCAGCGTAACCGGCGGTTTCCAGAATACCTGGTTGAATCCGTATTCGGAAAAACACGGAACCGTGTCGACCAGTCGTCCGGATTGTGAATAGACCTTGATATTTGATGACCGTACATCATCATTCAAGCTGAAGGTGAATGTGGTCCCGTTATTACTCATTGGATTGGGATAATTAAGGGGATTAATAATCGCAACATCACCGCTTTCAGAGCCGACGACATTCACGGTAACTGTTTTTTTTGCTGCATTGTTATAGGTATCATACGCCGTAAAATCGAAGGTGTGATCTCCCGGCGAAAGTACCGGCAGCTGATATTCGACCGTACCGGTGGTATATCCGTTTATCGTCATGAAACGATCGGTGAGGACATATGAATCCGACTTGTCGACGAGGAGTTTGATGTTGTGCCCCCGGTTACCCATGATGTTGATACCACTCTCGTCGGATATCTCGACCGTCATATTCGGCTGCCGTCGGATATAATCACTATCGTTGAAAAGCTTACCGTCGAAAGAGAATCGGATTTCGGGTGCACTCCTGTCATCCGGCGCATTTGGAAAGATACCGCCAACAGAAAAGTTTTCGATGACACCGGCCGCTTCTTCATCCTGGCTGGTGGCGAAAAAAAATATTTTTGACTCGGATCCGCCATGGTTGGATTCCGAGAGGTCTTTCGGCACGACAAACGAAGAGGTAAAATTCTCTCCGGAAATAGCATATTTGCCATAATGAAATAATTTGCCGGGCGCCGTATAATCAATGAGCAGTTTATTTGCCGAGTACGTTTTGTAGATTCGCGGACCGCGCGCTTTGATAGAGAGCGTCCCCTCGTAGGGAATGGTCGCGTTCTCTTCCTGTACGCTTCCGACAATGTCAATTTTCTGAAGACGGAAAACAGAATCGATATCTGCCAGGTTGAAACGAAGCCGCGGATTTGCAATGCGGGTCGCTGGATCGCCGATGAGAACATATCGGTCTGAATTGTTATCGCCGTGATGCTGCGCTTTTCCCCGTGCAAGCGATTCTCCGAGACGATATTCAGGATTGGAAGACTGGTCGAAGAAATACTGGTAGAACGTTTTGTTTAGGTTGACATTACGGGTATTGGATGTAAACCGAGTCGCAGCAATCACAGCAATACAGCCGCCATCCTTACAGAGGTTGAGCTGTTCGGCAAGCGAGATGTTGTCAGGTTTGTCAAACTGGGCAACGGCACATGAAAATACCAGAAACAGGGATTGCCGCGCACCGTTGTTAACTCGCTCTATATCACGAGAGCCCTTGAGGATATACTCGTGGGCAAGCACATCGTTGTTACCGTGCCCGATGTAGTTCATAATAAGATAACCGTCGTTGATGGCTGAAAATAAATCTTCGGTCACCGCTGGTTTCCTGAGATTGACTATCGGATATTCAATCAGGAGGATTTTATTACGTTCATACGACTGGGGGATATATCCTCCTGTGTCGATATTTTCAATATTTTCAGTAAAGACCGCATTGCTTCGATAGACTGTTCCCTGAAATCCATACTCGTCATCACCGATGAGAAGTACCCGGTTATGCCAGATGCCGTTTTCCGGTTCTTGCTCATAGGAAATAATTTTATCTACAATTATTTTTGCGGATTCCTTGGTGTTGACACATAGACGGCCAAGCGCCACTTCCGGAATGTGGTTCTCGTCAAACCAGCCAAAATAGTCATCGGTTGCCAGACCGAGATTCTGCGATATAGCCGTATAGGTCGGCATCAGGTTCTGACTGGCCTGCCCCTCGTCCAGATTTTTATACTTGAAGGTTGTATCACCGAATAGGCAGCAGTAACGTATCGCTGGCGTTGCGTATCGTTTCAGGTACATGAGATAGTCGCGTATTGCGGTTGGGTCGTAAACCCCCCATGCGAATTCGTCATAGACATCGTTGATATCAACAACCTTGGTGGTGAGGGGGTCGACGAGAGAGTCTCGGGCACGCCAGTCGGCCAGGCGTTTTGCCTGATCAAGAAACTTCTCATGAGATATAATAAGGTACGAGGCCCCGTTTTGAGGACTTCGCAGATTCGTTCGTGTCTTTTTCGTGATAGCTGACGATGGCAGACGGCGGTAATTATTGGACGAGCATATCGTATAACGGATTATGGTATCAGGCGGAACGGTTGCCTGAAATGTCACAGTGTTTCTGCCGCTGTCATAGACCGGATTGTAATGCTCCATAACATTATACGGATCGGTGGTATCGTAAATCTTAACGGCAGAAGTGGTTGCATGTGCTAGTTCGTATTTGATCGGTGCGCCCGTTCCCAGGTTGAAAAATTTTAGGGAGTTGTTCTGCAGTATGAGCTCACGCGTATATTCGACCTCGAGCCAGTCAAGGCGGACGTTTTCATCCGTCCCGTTCACCATGCGCCTGATATAGAGATAGTTAGTGTCACCCTTGAGTTGGGCAGCCATAGGTATGTCAAGGTACCGTGATTGGACTGTGTTGATGGAATAATCGCCGAGTTGGTCATTGTTGACGCGTATGTTGAGATCATGGGAATTGTACAGTTTCACCAAATCCTTGACAATTGCCATACCGTTACGAAAGCCGATCCGTATTTTCGTTGAATCTCCCGCCACAACACCCGGCGCATTGAACGTGAACTGTTCCGTTTCCCCGGAGATAGTCGCCCAGTACCACTCAGTACCGGATTCCGTGTTGTGGTTGTCGATCCATTCCAGGTAGGTATCCGGTTCGGTGTGGATAATTTCACGATACAATCGGGTTGTGGTGATATCCGAAGATGGCGCTTCTCCAAACGACGTCATTCGCCTGGGCGCACTATTGCTTGATACCTTAAGCCAGTACACGTTTTCGCCGACATCCGCATAGGGATAATTCTGGTACGTCGGCCGCTGCTCACCGGATTCGATTACGAAACGGGAAAGTTCCTGACCAAAAAAGATAATCTGATCTTCATCATGGAAAATACCATCGCCCCCGTCGTTGATTTTCACCGCGATCTCGCGAAACGTATCAGCCGTAACATCAATCGGATCGGTGCTGAGCACCCGCCCTCCGCCATAATACATCTTTATTTCATCGGAGGCGACTGCTCCGGATTGAAAGCCGGCGTTTTTCAAATCTGAACCGGTCAAGACATACATCCCGGTTTCGGTCAGGCTGATTCGGTACCATTCATCTTCTGCGAAGGGACTCTGCTCGTACTCAGCCGATTTCTGGGGAGCAGCGTTTCGGGAGGAGTAGGGGAATGATGCCCGGTTGACAACGTAATCAGGCACACGGCTCGTTATCCGTATATTCGACATTTTACCGGCACCGAACGAAACGGTAACAGTGAAACTGTCCGCACGGGCAACCGAGGAGCGAAACGCATCGAATTGTACCGGATTCAGGGTAACTTTCCAGATGGTTATGCCGTCTCTGGTAACGTTGCCAGTGAGCGTGGCGAATTCCCCGGGTTGGTTGCCACTCAGCGAGTAGGAGGTAGAATCTTCATGATACTTGGATTGTGAAAAACCGGCACCATCGACCGAGAGGACCGGTGTCGGTGTAATGGTGATATTCGACCGGGTCGATACGGAAATATCCGATATATCGAGCAATGGTGTTATTCCTTCGGGAGCTGCGAAAAAGACGGTTTCAGAGGGGAGCAACGGTTGCCCTTCATCGGTGCGAAAGGAATGACCGTCGAAATTGATCGTCTGGTATAATGTGTCGTTCACATACAGGGAATCATATGATGGTTGACCGGGTCGGTACGAGAGGATCAGCATGCCATTATCGCTTTGCTTAATCTGCACTACTGCGCCGCCGGTGTTCACGAAAACCACCATAAGACCTAAAAGCGAAAGGAACAAAGTCAGCATATATTTTGGCATCGATGTACGCATTATTCGTCCATAAAAAAAGGCTGAGAGTAATTCAAACCCTCACGCCCCATATGCTAATACAGGGAGATACACATAAGTCATACGTAAGGGTCAAACAAAATAAACCTTAAAAAAACAACAGTAATGATTGATTTGTATAAATACATCTAACCCTTTAACGAATGACTATAAGCATCTCCTCATATTTTTTTTAATGCGCTTGATAATAAATATTGAATTTATTGCTATAATATACATAATCTTATCATTAATGGTCAATGTTTTTTTTTCGAAGCCTTAAAATGTTCCCCATCATTCTCTGGCGACAACGGGGTATCTCACCTATACTCAGTGCTCGTTTTTTTGAATACTCTGATCACGTTTCCCGCGGACAGAAATGCATCTTTACTACCAAGTAACACCTTATTATTAATAGCAATACCTTGTTTCATCGACATATCATAGCACCATGTTCTACCCGGATCAAATACACACGTGACCGCTCACCAAGTGTTGTATTATTCGTGAGTCTCTCTCTTATTCCTCACTTAAATTTTTCAGCTCGTTCGGGAAGCATAACGGGAATATCATCAATAATGGGGTACTTAAGATGTGATTCGTAACACACGAGAACATTTTCTTCCTCGTTGTATTCCAGTTTCCCCTTGCATACGGGACACACAAGTATTTCAAGAAGTTCCTTGTCAATCATGGTTCTCTCCAGTCTTGCTGACCGATGATGCCTGGGCCCAAATCGAACTGAGTTCCTGAAGTACGGCACGCGGTGGTCGCCGCGGTTCAAGATGTTCATCGGTGAAAACGTGCTCGGTAAAACCGGTCGCCAGTATCTCGGTAGTACTCCATATCTCGTATTCTATCTTGATTCGCAGG
>CAYWBT010000137.1:0-8784 GCA_964456585.1 uncultured bacterium | reverse complement strand
CTTCTTTGCGTGCCCAAAGAACGGGAGCAAGAAAGGGCACCCCCGGAGGAATCCTTTTCCGTGCTTTACACGTCCGATTTCAGGGATTGCACAACTCGCTTCGCTCAGACATGGTGCAATCCTTTGTGCGCAGAGGTGTCACGGTTGCGCAATTCATGCCTGAAATCCTCTACGCCGCCCGGGGATTTCTCATGGGAAAAGTTTATGTCAGCACCGTATGTTCGAGACTTTCTTTATTCCCTGAATGGAGATTGTACATCTAACCGGTAAAAGGATATGATTATTACCTGAAGCTTATTCTCTGTTAACCGGACACTATTGTAAAAGTATATCTGACCAGACTCTGGAACTGCCGGATAAACGCCGCAGCTCTGCTTAAATCGTCAGGCGGACAAACAAAGTCAATTATCCTATGAACAGGAACAGCACAGTTGGAAACCTTCACCGAACCTAAAGCATTGGTAGAAAACCAGCATTACCAGGAGCAAAGGCAGAAAAGTCTGGCCGGTCTCCACGATGGTATGATCGATAAACCTATAATCGAACTGATCAACGGTTTTAACAAACTGCCTTATTGTTTCACACTACAGTGATGCTATGGACATTTTATCTACCGCGGCCAGAACGATCTTCATAACCTGGAGCCCTTGCCACTGACAGATACCATTCCCCGAGTGGAGTATAGTATAGCCTATATTGCCCTCTGCATTGAAAACAGTGATTGGGGAAGGATGTTTTTTGATGCTTTGAAGGGAATCGCAGATATTGAACCAGAAAACATCCAGTTCTGTTGCGCAGAATGGTTTTGGAAAAGACAGGTCAATTCTTATGCGTTACAGGTTGAACCAGACAGGTTTAAATTTGAAGACAAGGCTATACTCGATTACAAGGAAGCCTTGAAAATAGAAAAGATACGAAATGAATTCTTTGTTCAGCTAAAGGAGTTGCTTCAAAAACAGCAATGGGGTGATAAGTCCGGCTAACAAGCGTTTGCACCGACCTGCTACCGCTGCGATTTTCAACCACGCTTTGCTGGCGAAGCCGGTTTTAATGGTAGCCAACCTTGCCCGCCCGCAGGCGGGTGAAACGCGGCGTTAGGCAGAAAGGAAAAGAAGGAATGAGAAATTCAATTATCGCAGCGTTGGTCCTGCTGCTCGTCATTGGCATGATTCATCCCCTCTTTGGCGAAGAACCCGCTCCAATAATGACCGATGTCAGTTTTGTGGCGAAGTGCGACGGCACAGAACAGAAATACGTCCTGCTCCTGCCCGCGTTGTTCAAAACAAGGGCACCGCATGACGTTTTGGTCGCGCTTCATGGCCACGGATCGGATCGTTGGCAGTTTGCAAAAGCAACGCGCGCTGAATGTAAGGCAGCCCAGGATGTGGCGGCCAAACATAGCATGATCTATGTATCACCAGACTACCGTGCCAAGACTTCATGGATGGGGCCTAAGGCTGAAGCCGATGTTGTCCAAATTATCATGGAATTAAAGAATAAGTACCGAGTATCAAAGGTGTTTTTGTGTGGTGCTTCAATGGGAGGCACCGCTAGTTTGACATTTGCCGTTCTTCATCCGAAGCTTATTGATGGGGTAGCATCCATGAACGGTACGGCAAACCTCCTGGAATATGAGAATTTTCAGGACGCAATAAGAGAGTCCTTCGGAGGCACCAAGGAGCAAATCCCTCTCGAATACAAAAAGCGTAGTGCTGAGTACTGGCCGGAAAAACTGACCATGCCACTAGGGTTTACGGTGTCTGGGGAAGATACAAGCGTGCCGCCCCAGAGTGTGTTACGACTGGCGAAAAATCTAAAAGCAATCGGACACAAGAAAGTGATGCTCATTTACAGACCAAGTATGGGACATTCCACACAATACGACGATGCAAGAGCAATCTTGGAGTTCATTATCCAGAGCACCAACCCGACGGGCCAAAACCCAATTGTCCAACAAACGGAGACACCTGACAAAAAATAGCTGCGCCATTTTTTGCAGGTGATCTTTGCATTAGGCGACAAGTCACCCGTCCCTTATTCTCGTTGTGATAGAAATGGTGAGAAAGGTTTTAACCGATTCTCTACAAGAAGGTGATGTACAGGCACCACTTCCGATGTAATGATCCTTATAGGTAATTTTAATAAGGCAGGTGTGTCATGCTTCGAAAATGTCTTTTAACTTTGTTATTGATCAGTAGTGTATTTTTCTCATTCGATCAACTTTACGCTCGGGAAATACAAGCAGAAAAATCTCAAATTCAACCAAAGGCAAGTGAAGTTTCTTCAGAGGAGAAAAAAGTCTATTTCACCATTCGCTACGGTCAGGGAGGATTTCGTGATGATCGATCGGATATCGGCAAATTAGGCGGCGGTCAGCTTACACTGGATATCAAACCAGGAAAGTATCCTGTTGCACTTTCGATTTCCGGTGAATATTATACGAACAGTGCCGATCCAACCCATTCGTATGAGATAGCCGGCATGACCGTGCTTAATGTGCTTTATATGACAAAACGGGTCATACGCGAGAGGGCAAATGTTTTTATGGGGGGAGGTATCGGTAGACTCAAAGTTCCAAAAGGTGAAAATGAGCCTGACGCTATGGTGAAAGGTATCGTGTATAACTGCGAAGCGGGTATTAATGTCAGGCTGTTCTGGAAGATAGGTTTCTACGGTATGGGCAAGTACTTATATGCTCAGAAGAAAAATAACAGCATAAAGGTGATTGATTTCAGCGAAGGTATCGTCTTACTGGGATTTACACTCAACTTTGGTTTGTAGGTTCTTGTGAGACGGCGATATTTTTTCTGACCACGGGTAATGGCACGTTGAGCGTCACGCCGCTCATTTGGACATCGTGAGACTTAAAAAATGAACTACCTGCGAGCACAACTGGTACGGGTTCCTGGCTGGCTAACCACTCGCTGGAGCGGACCCGGCTAACGCGCCGCAGTTCAGCTTAAACATTAGGCAATAACTATAGGAACGCACACAAAATGAATACGATTAGCTACCTTTTTTACGGGCTCGCTTTCACTGTCCTTGCCTACAATTTCTCGCTGAAATATTTATTTTGGCGGGATGGAAAGTATCGCTCTTGGGTAACCGCAGTTGCCACAATCTTTGGACTGTTGGCGACTCGACCAGGGAAAGGAAATTGGTGGATTTTTCTTGCAATTGCCGCATTAGACTGGTTACCACCTTTTTTCCTCAGAAATTACGAAAAACGTTGGCGTACCCGTGATTGATCTTAACATTGTGTTCGAAACGTACGCGATGAGAAGGTACACAGTTTCCTGTTGTGTCAGTGGCCCGCGCCGCTCAACACAGTATTGGGCAAATACTACCACGGGATAGGGAGTGACATGAAGACTGATCGTATAATCGGATCGGTGCTCGCACTTGCGCTTGGTGACGCATTCGGAGCCCCATATGAAGGAGGTATCCTGGAACGTGCTGTTTGGGCTCTAATCGGCAAGCGAAACGGCAGGCGCCGCTGGACAGATGATACCCAAATGACCATTGATGTGATTGAGTCGTTGGCAGCATGCGGGCGTGTCGATCAGAATGACCTCGTACGCCGATTTTCTCAATCGTATCGATGGTCACGCGGATATGGTTCTGGTACTGCAAAAATTCTAAAACGCATTCGCCAGGGCCAACCTTGGGAAGCAGCGAGCCGTTCGGTCTACCGCGACGGCTCCTTCGGCAATGGTGGCGCGATGCGAGCTCCGGTCGTTGGGCTTTTCTTTGCCACCGACAACGAAGATGAACTTGTCAAGGCAGCATGCACCTCTGCGGCGGTGACTCACGCCCACCCTTTCGGACGCGAGGGCACTGTATTGATCGCCTTGGCGACCGCTCTCGCCTACAATGACACGAGTTCCCGGGAGATATTCGAACGGCTATGCCACCGCGCTGAAGCACCTGAGTTCTTGCACAGACTTCACACTGCAAGCGCGTGGCTCCAGGCGGGAAGCAATGTTGCACCGCGAACGGTTGCTACCGAACTTGGGAATGGTGTTGCTGCCGTTGAGTCCTGCGTAACAGCGGTCTATATGGCGCTTACCTTTCGCAACAGTTCTTTCAATGAACTCCTGGAGTTTGCAATTAGGCTGCGCGGCGACGTGGACACCATTGCGGCAATGGCATGTGCCATCTGGGGTGCTGCACGTGGGCTGGACGCATTACCGCCGGCACGTTTGGAACAGCTTGATCAATGTGACCGTTTAAAAGCTGTAGCCCGATCTCTCGCTGAAGCCGCCAGTAATCGTCCACCAAGCGGATGCACCTGACAGTGTTTCACTCCACTCCACCCTGCAGGTGATCCTCAACCGTGAGACTTAAAAAATGAACTACCTGCGAGCACAACTGGTACGGGTTCTTGTCGCGTATTTCGGCGATGACGACCGCCGTATCGAACACGCCCTGCGCGTGCTGCACCATGCCGACATCATCATGGCGAACGAACCCGCCTGCGATGCGGAGATTGTCATCGCCTGCGCGCTCCTTCACGATGTCGGGATCAGGGTGTCGGAGGAGAAGCACGGCTACAACAACGGCACAACCCAGGAGAAATACGGCCCGCCCGCCGCGGAAGAACTGCTCGCCTCAATCGGCTTCCCCCGCGAGAAGATCGCGGTGGTGAAAAACATCATCGGAAACCACCATTCCCCCTCACGCTACGACTATCCTGAACTCCGGATTCTCAAGGAAGCGGACACGATTGTCAACCGTGACGAGAAGGTCTAAACGGTCACGCCCGGCGCGGCGGCTTATACGCAACCATCACCGCCATCCACTATCACCGCCATCCACTATCACCGCCATCCACTATCACCGCCATCCACTGTCACCGGCTCCCCTGCCTCACCCACCTACTTGCTCATGAACCGCCAGGAAACCGCGCCGTAGGTCGAGGGGAACGTCCCCCTGAACGGCGATATGGTACCGGCAAAACTGCCTGATGACGACTTCGTGACTGTCACGTCGCGCCAGAGGAATTCCCCCCCCTCGTAATCGAAGGTCTCGCCATCGTCATCATACAGGAGGAAACGGCCCGGCGCCGAACCGTAGTGGCGGATTTCGAGGGCGATACCCGCACCCTGCCCCGGAGCATGAAGCCCCGCGGGCGCCAGGGGAATGATGCCGCCGTCCCGCACGAACAGGGGTATCCTGCCCGGCCCCGACGTGACTGTGATCACCTCGTCCTTCCCGGCGAGGGCACCGGTGTAAAAGTCGTACCATGCGCCCGGCGGGAGCACGACCCTCCGCTCCGTCTCACCGGCGAACATGGGCGCGACAAGGAGGCAGTCGCCCATCATGTACTGGTCACGCACCCTGCTCCGCGCTTCCCGCGACCGGCGTGCGGCACGTCCTTCCGCATCCGAGCTGTCGCCCGATCCGCCGCCATCCAGGAAACCCGGCTCAAGCGCCATGGGACGGAACGGCGGTATGCCCTCGAACCGGTAGCGCGCGAACGCCGTGTAGAGATAGGGCACCATGCGGACGCGCAGCTCCATGACCGCCCGGACATCGTCCTCGACCTCGGGATACGACCACGGCTTGGTGCCGTCCGACCAGGCGTTGATCATCGCCATGGGCGAGAAGCACACCGACTGCATGCGCCTGAGCCATTCCTCCGGGGATTCGGAGGCGCGCACTTCGGGCGTCCAGAGAATGCCGCTGAAACCGCTGTTGCAGAGGGCGTTGATGAAATCACGGTGGCTGTAGTAATCGTTGTAGATGACAAACGGCAGGGGCGATGAACCGGCGTTCGATCCCCTGACAAGGCCGTATGTCCGGGTGTTGCGGCTCCTGAACAGGTCGTACAGCATCCGCTGGAGCCGGAGGCCGTACGTCTGCCGCATCTGCACGCCCGAAAGGCCCGACGGGAAGGTGGCATGGTCGGGCCAGAGCCAGACATCGATGCCATCGCACTCGTCGATCTTGTAGCCGCTCACCCCGACGTCGAGGTGCGCACGGCCGTGCTGCTCAGTGAGGTGCCGCCGCGCCTCGGGGAGGGAGTAATCCGGCACTATGCCGCACCAGGCGGTGTGCGAGCCGGACAGCGGTTCGAGGAGCGGATAGAGTTCCGATTCGGGCGAGATGAAGGGATCTTCCCAGAGATTGACCCGCACGCCGAGCGTCCGGAGATTGCCGATGAATCCCGCGGGATCGGGGAAACGGCCGGAATCCCACTGGTACGTGCACGGGTACGATCTGCTCTGCCAGCCGGGTTCGAGCCCGATTACATCGAGGGGATAGCCGCGCGCGATGAAGTCATTGACTTCCTGCTCCACCTGCGCCGAGGTGTACTTCAGCGGGGTGCGGTGCCAGAAACCGAGTCCCCATCGTGGCGGAAGGCACCCGCCGCCGCAGTACAGGTTATACCGGCGAACCGCATCGAGCGGGGTCGGCCCGGCAAAGACATAGACATCGACGCCATCGGCGGGAATGAGCACCTCGACCGTATTCGAGGGCGGCACTGCGTTCCAGTCCGGATCGGTGTTGCGGTCGAGCACCGGCGGATGGTCGGGCGCGCCTTTCCGGTTGGCTGTCCCCACATACACCGAGATGTATTCCGCGGAGTCAACCAGAACGCCGTATCCCGCGCTCGTTACATAGAACGGCACCGGCGCATGCGTCCTGCCGTTGTCCGAGCCGCCGTAATGATCGACATGGAGGTGCCGGATTCTCCCCCGCTGGTTCATGGTCTTGAACTGGAGACCCAGGCCGAACACCCGCTCGTCCGGCAGGAGCGGCAGGGAAAGAACTGTCGACCGCGCGCCTGCCGCCGCTGTGACTGCCGCCCGGTCAAGGGGGAACGGATTGTCTCCGCCCATCGTCTCCAACGCCTGCATCGCCGGGGCAGCTCCCGCCGCTTCGAGAAGGGTAACCGGCTGAACCGCACCGGCATGGGCCTTCCAGACTCCCGGCGCAACCTGCTGCCACTGTAGTTGTTCGCCCGCGCAGGATTCGCTCCCGGCAAACGTGAGCACCATGCCGGCCATCATGACGAGCACACGCCATTGCAGCATTTTCATCGCACACCATCGTATCATGGTTTTCTTCCTCTCTCAGTATGATTTTGGGGACAGGTTTATGCCAATGCTCTCAAATAAGGTTTTTTCCGTGCGGGGAATCAACCGTTTTTTTTTCATGATACCGCTTGTTCCTGAACACGCAACATGATGCGGTGGTGTTTTTCCCTTCACGGTAATCGTTTCGTTCGGCAGGAAAATACTACTTGCGGAGCTAATGCGGTCGTGGCTTTATTAGCATATATGGTAGTCCGCGGTGTTACGTGTGGCGTGCATGGCAGTCTGTCGGCGAATACTGGAAAAAATCACTACACCTATTTTCAGGCGGCGCACCGAGAAGAAACACAAAGGAGGATGACATGAACTGGTATGTTGAGGTTCTGAAGAAGTATGCCGTGTTTGACGGCCGGGCGCGGCGGAGGGAATACTGGCTTTTCTTTCTCTTCAACCTGATCATCGCCTGCATCCTTGTCATCATCGAAGGCATCTTCGGGATTGGTTCCGGGGAGGGCCCGGGCGTACTTATGTCGCTCTTCCCTCTGGCGATTGCGATCCCGAGCCTGGCGGTGGGAGTAAGACGTCTCCACGATACCGGCCGATCCGGATTGTGGATGCTCGTTGTATTTGTGCCCATCATCGGGGCAATCGTTTTCCTGGTATTCATAGTGGAGGACAGCGAGACCGGCGAAAATAAGTACGGCCCGAATCCCAAGGAACCGCCCGCCGCCTGACAACGACAGGCAGGCGGTCAGCGCCGCATACCGCCGGTGGTGTCGTGTGAACGGCCAGAGGAGGATATCACATGGGTTTTTTCGGTAAACTGCTTGGTTTTCTCGGCGGCGCTTCATGTTCAAACTGCAACCGTATCTGGAACGCCTTAGAAATACCCGAACATGAACCAACATCCGACGAAATACTCGATAAACTTTCTTACCCTCAGATAGAGCTGGGTTTTGTCTGTACGGACTGCAGATTTTTATTATGCGAGTCCTGTTACCTAAGGGCTTTCAAGAAATGTCCTGCCTGCGGGTCGGAAAGCTTCCGCACCGCCTGGCTTCTCAAAGGTTAAAACCGGCTCCGTGACCGGCCGCGTCCGGCGCGCGATGCCCCGCTCCCCTCCCCTTTTCTTCTCTGGCTGTTTGATTCATGGTAATCGTTTCGCCCGGCAAACATAAAGTACTTGCACAAGAACCGGGTAACGGTAATATTTATACATACGAATAGAAGGCCTGTATGACATTGACAGGGGGACTGCGGTAGATGAAGCCTATAAAAAGAAGGTGACGAGATGGAAAAAAAATATGGTGTTAAAAAAGCGGGAAAATTAGGCACGAAAAATAAACCCGCTGTCGTTACCGTTCAAACCGAAGAACGATTGAAAGAAGTCGCGGCACAATTTGAAGAAAACGGCTGGGAATACACCATTGAATTGGAACCCGATACGCCGGAGAACACCACCGATTTAGACATATTATTACATCCGCCCAAAACCGTGCTGGCCGAAAAGAAAGTCAGCCGCAACGATCCCTGTCCCTGTGGCAGCGGGAAAAAGTATAAAAAATGCTGCGGCAAATAAGGCTGTTTTCCCTTACTGACGTCTCTAACAAAAATGACTCTTCTTGCCGAACATCAGGGTATACGGGTTTTTGCATGGAAAAGACGTCCGGTTATAACAGCGGCGAGCGATTCGCCCGCCCGGCAATCCTGACGCACCCCGATCTTTCCCCGCTCCCCTCCCCCT
>CAYWBT010000136.1:0-8809 GCA_964456585.1 uncultured bacterium | reverse complement strand
GAATATTCGGGGAATGCCCTCATGCCCATGACCGGTACCATCATCACCGAAATCGAGGCGATCGAACTCCTCACCGGCGCACAGGCTTTCCCCATCGCGGCGGGGGGTATCAGAGGCGCCGAGGGCTCGGTACGGCTCATGATCAGTGGAACGCCCGAGCAGGTCAACACGCTGAAGAGAATACTTACAGAAATCGAACAAGAACCTGCCTTTTGATTACGTGAGTACCCGGAAGAACGGAAAAGAACTGCTAAAAAATATCATACAGTACAGGTAAGGAGGAGTATATTGATCGAGGTAAAAAACCTGACGAAATATTACGGGACCAAGATGGCTCTTGATGATATTTCTTTCTCAGCTCACGAGGGAGAGGTGCTCGGCTTTCTCGGCCCTAACGGTGCGGGAAAATCCACCACGATGAAGATTATTACCTGCTACCTCTCTGCCACCGAGGGATCGGTGACGATTGATGGTCTCGATGTATTCAACGATTCACTCGAGGTGAGAAAGCTTATCGGTTACCTCCCGGAACACCCGCCGCTTTACCTCGACATGACCGTTAAAAATTACCTTGAGTTCACCGCGAAAATCAAGGGCGTTTCGAGAAAGCACACCAGGGAGAGCGTTGATACCGTCGTCGAGAAGTGTGGGCTCCAGCGGTACTACAAAACGTTCTGCAATTCACTTTCGAAAGGTTTTCGCCAGCGGGTCGGCATCGCCCAGGCAATGGTTCATGAACCCAAAATTCTGATTCTCGACGAGCCGACAATCGGGCTCGATCCGATTCAGATTGTCGAGATACGTAACCTGATAAAAAGTTTCGGCGGAGATCACACGGTGCTTCTCTCAACCCATATTCTCCCCGAGGTAGATATGACCTGCGACCGGATTCTCATCATCAACGAGGGAAAGGTCGTCGCAGAGGATTCGACCTCCAACCTTCGATCGACATCTGTTCAAGATGAGGAGATCACCCTTGAATTCCGCGGGAAGTCTTCTAAAATTCAGTCGAAAATCGAAAGAATTAAGGGTGTCACCACGGTTACCAAACAACCGTCACTCCAAGAGAGTACCATCTTCAAGATCATGTCAAAACACGGGATCGAGGTGAGACCGGAAATCGCAAAAACCGTTATAGAAGAAGAGCTCGACATCCTGGAACTTAAGTACATCGCCTTGACCCTTGAACAGATATTTATGAAGATAACCATGAACTAAACGGGGACTGTAAACGCTATGAGAAACATCCTTGCAGTGTACGTTCGAGAATTAAAAAGCTATTTTTCGTCAGAGATTTTTTACGTCATCTCTGCCGTGTTCATATTCGTGATCGGGTACATGTTCAAAAATGTGTTTTTCGAATTTGCCGCACAAAGCATGAAACTCCTCAGGTACCGGTGGAGCTACGGCGATGTAAACCTCGACTTAATCAACGTGAATACGGTATCGCTCCAGACGTTTCAGTACATGAACTTTATACTCCTCTTGATCGTTCCGCTCCTGACCATGCGTCTCTATGCGGAAGAGAAGAAAATCGGGACGATGGAACTTCTGATGACTTCACCCATCACAACATCGCAGGTTCTTCTCGGAAAATTTCTCTCATGCCTGACCATATTCGGTTCGATGCTCGCGCTGACGATCCCCTTTATGATCATCCTGGCGGTTCAGTCGAAGGGGCAGCTCGATCCCGCACCGGTCATCGGTTCATATTTCGGGACCCTGCTCTTTGGTAGCGCTATCATTCCCATCGGTATGTTCAGTAGTTCATTGACTGAAAACCAGATCATCGCGGCAGTCGTCTCCCTCTCAATTATGCTGGGATTCTGGCTACTGATTTTTTCGGCGCAGTTCTTCGATTCACCCTTCAATGAATTTGTCGCGTTTATTTCTCTTCCCGAGCATCTTGAATCATTTACCATGGGATTCATCGGGGTAAAGCACATCGTGTATTACCTTTCGATGTCCCTCTTCTGGCTGACCATTACCGGGATGAATGTTGAATCAACAAGGTGGAGGCAATAACTATGCAGGGAAGAAAAACAAACGTATTATTCATAGCGTTGTCGAAAATTTTCAAGCACGGCATCAGCTCGATATTGATCGCGCTTGCCATGTTCCTCGTGCTCGTCATCATCAACTACGTCGTTGCGGTCAAAACAACATTTTATGATATTTCGCGGAATAAGATATTTTCCATAACCGATCAAACAAAGAACCTCTTGAAAGAGATAGATTACCCGGTTACCATCAAGGCATTTTATTTATCGAAAAATTTTCACCGTATCAACATGCTGCTCAGCCTGTACACGAAGGAAAACAAATATCTTTCTGTTGAGTTGATCGATCCCCTTAAATACCCGGAAGCTGCAAAAAAATACGAGATTGAACTTCCCCGGACAATAATCTTCGAAGCGCCGGACAAAATCAACCGTCTCGATCCACCGCCACCCGGCAGCAGCAACACCGAGAGCGATATTACCCTCGCCTTGTACCGTCTCATAACCAACAGGTCAAACACAATCTATTTCACCGAGGGGCATGGTGAAATGAGCACTATAAATACGCGGCAGAACGGTTTGACCACCTTGCGCGACCGTCTCAGGGAGTATAACTTCGTGGTCAAAACGATTAACCTCCAGTCGACCAAGGAAATCCCCGAAGACTGCTCGATCCTTATGATCGCCGACCCGGCACCAACGAATCCGTTCACCGATGACGAGGTAAAGGTCATCGAGAATTACCTGTTGTACCGTGCCGGGAAAACAGTCCTCATGATCTCTCCCGGTCTGGAACCAAACCTGGATAAAATCATGTCGTTGTTCAACATGGACTTCGGGGACGACTTCGTTTACGAAACCGCGAGCGACCGGACAACAGAACGCGGGCCTACCGCTCCATTGTGCACGCCGATGGATCGCTCTGAAATCACCGAGAATCTCCAGAATCGTAACTTTCTGTTTCCCGGAGTCAGAAGTATCAACGTTTTCGGTACCCACGAAAATATGACCCTGATCCGACTCCTCGTCTCGAGCGAGGACAGCTGGGCGGAAACCGATATCGAGTCCGCCCTGGATATGTCCGGGGGCAAACGGCCCTCACGGAATGAAAGCGAGCAGAAGGGTCCCATCGTGGTGGCTGTAGCTGCTGAGGCGGAGGTCATCGTTCCCGATGCCACCTCAGCCGGAGGTTCAAACAAGGAAAAACTCCGGTCGGCATTCTTTGGAAGTGCCGGATTCGTCACCAATGCAATTGTCGCTCAGTTTCCCGCAAACCTCGAGGTGTTTCTCAACACGGTCAACTGGATCACTAAAAATGAAGATGTCATACATATTACACCGAACCAGGTGGTTTTTACTCCGGTGGAACTCAGGCAATCAGAAAAGCGGATGATATCGTGGCTCACACTGGTTATTTTCCCCTTTTCAATCCTGTTGATCGGTGTGTTCATCTGGTATAACAAACGGTAGCGTCACGATATACCCCAAAACACGGAATGGTAAAGAAATCCGGCAAAACCGCGGAGTTGACACCCGGTTGCTGTTAGCATACTTTCTTGAGAGGAGAGACTGAATGAAAATTGTGAAATCACTCGGCATTCTCATTGCGGTGATTGGCTTTGGCATACTGGTATACTTCTTCGTCTACAAGGTCGAAGAAGACCGAAAGGAGCGGGAAGAACTGCAGCATCATCTGATCCGATTCGATCTCGACGATTTGGAAAGTTTCACCCTGGTGAGACCTGACTCTTCGATCGTGTTCGAACGGGGGATCGGGCGCATCTGGAATATTACCGCTCCTGTCAAAAACGAGGCTAACAATGAAACTCTCCAGGAACTGTTCAACATGCTCAACAGCAGCGAAATTCTCTATACTGTTGACGAGAAACCCAAGAACCTCGATATTTACGGTCTCGATAATCCCGAGTATTACATGGTCATGAACCACGAATCGGACGATTCCGACACTCTTTTCCTCGGTAACGAGACCCCGGACGGTTCCATGACCTACGTGAAATTCGCCGGAGAGAAACGTGTCATGACCATCGATCGCGCGCTGACAACCCGGTTACGCTGGGCGGTCAATACATACCGCGCCAGGACCATCTTTAATATTCTCCCGGCGGATGTCACCGCGGTAGAAATAATCCGTGGCGAAGACGAGAGAATCAACATGATCAACAACGGTTCACAGTGGCTGATGACTACCCCCTGGAAGTACGCTGGTGACGATTCGAATATGAAGGAACTGCTGAATGGAACCTGTGATGCTGTCAAGACGACACTTATTACCGAGAAGAGCGATGACCTGTCCCAGTACGGTCTCGATAATCCGAGCCTGATCATGATTGTTTCCCTGAAGCATGGCATGCCCGAAAAGATGATTCTGGTCGGGAAGCGGCTGGAAGAATTGGGGGCAAAGCATCTCTGGTACGCGAAACTGTTCAATGAGGATCTCATCTTCACCCTCGACAACAAGCTCGTTACCACGCTCACCTACAAAGCTGAATGGTACCTCGATAAGAATCCTATGAAGTTCAGCAAGGAGCGGCTCGACCGGATCGTTCTGGAAGCGGGAAACCAGTCGGTGGTGTTTTTCAAGGACGCCCAGAGAAACTGGAGCGTGGTGGAACCTGTCGACAAAAACCTGGAAATGATAACAATCAACAAAATATTCGCGTGCAGCCGGTATATTCTCATCAACGGCCTCTTTGCCTACTCGCCAACCGAGGAGGACATCGCCAAATCCGGGCTCGATAAACCGAATTTTATATTGACTTTCTACTACCAGAACACCGTGGTTGATCGAATTGAGTTCGGGGACACGTTTACCCTTGAAGATCAGATGACGTATTTTAGAACGGGAACAACACCGATAATCTATCTCACGAAATCTCAGGTTACCGCCGAAATAACCAAAGTGCTTGCGACTGTTTTCGGCGATTCGTGAGAAGCGTGATGACTATATCACAACTGCCGCAATAGACATTTTCTTCGCCGGCGGGTAGTTGTTGCTCCCATTTGCAGGCACGAACGACCTCATTCATTGGTAAATGTACTTGATCATGAGGCTTCCCAAAACGTGACAGGATCAACCTTTTCATTTTTACGAACAGGGCGAGTGATTATACTCTTCACCGTCCTCTTACAGCTTATGCAGGTAATTATCACATATTGCATCATACCGTTGCTCATAGTTTTTTGTCAGATAACGGACGTTTCCGCTGCACCGGAAGACATCACCCTCAAGATCGAGACCTCGACACGAAACATCACCCTTGGGGATTCGCTGTCCTTCTTCTGTACGGTTACGGTACCGGATGATGTCATCGTCAGCGAACCCTATCTGGAAAAACAATCGCCGTTGTATGAGCTTCAGAAGCGGTGGGAGAAACTTGGAAACGACACACCTCGTGCCACCACCCATCGGTATAATTACCTTCTCTATGTTTTTTCTCCCGATACGCTCAGGATTGGTCCGCTCAACGTTGCATTTATTACCGCCAGGGGAGACAGCGGGATTGTCTCTTCGGGACAACTCGTCCTTCCGGTTTCCAGTGTTATATCAGACTCTACAGCAGCTCCCCGGCCGAACAGAAGTCCGCTCGAGATCGCCGCGACCGGCGTTCCCGTATGGCTCTGGGTGCTCATCGTGCTCCTGGTTCTTCTCGCTGTCTGCTATGCGGTATACCATTTCTTTTTCCGGCGAAAGAAGCCCGCGAAGCACGTTATCGAAAAACCGATCAACGAACTCGAAGAGTTCGAACGTATCCGGCGAATGAACCTGCACGAATCTGGCGAATTGAAAAAACTCTATTTTCTGGTTTCCTCGGCTTTGCGCGGTTTCATTCATCGTAACATGGAATTCGACGCACTCTTTGAGACAACCGAAGAAATCAGAAAAAACTTGGAGAGAACCCGGGACAGCGACGACATTAGCAAGTCGTTCACCGAAATTCTTGAGGAATCGGATCAGGTGAAATTTGCGAAATACCTGCCGCCGATTGAACGGTCGACGTCGGTCATAGATCGTGCACTCGCCCCGGTTAAGAAAATACTCGATGACCGTGCACTCGCCCGGGAACGGGAGCGGGCCGCACAGGCGGAAACGCTTGCCGAGCCGCCCGCCGAACCATCACCAGATCCTTCAGGGAGATAGCCGCCGTGTTCACGTTTGCCGCTCCATACTGGCTCTTATTGCTGCTGGGTATACCGGTGTTGTGGATACTCCAGCATATCCTCGCCAAAGGGCGTACGGAGCCGACAGTGGTGTTCCCGAACGTGGCGATTTTCCGCATCATCGGTTCCGGACCGGGTACGTTCAAGCGCTATTTATCGCTCGCCATCGCAACACTGGCGATGGTACTCCTGATTGTCGCCATGGCGAGGCCGCAATCGGGCCAGCGATACCATTCACGCACCGCGTTTGGTATTGACATCATTCTTGCCCTCGACATCTCTTCGAGCATGGCCGCCATGGATTTCAATCCACTCACCCGGTACGAAGCGGCGAAAGAGGTTGTGGAGGACTTTATCAGGAACCGCAAGAGTGACCGTATCGGTCTCGTGGCATTTTCGGCCCAGAGCATGACCATCTGCCCGCTGACCCTCGATTATGACATGTTGAGCTCGTTTTTGGATGGTGCGTGGGATACCCGGATCGATGATGGCACCGCAATCGGTCTCGCCATCGCAACATCCGTCAACAGGCTCCGGAACTCCGATGCCAAGAGCAAGGTGATTATTTTACTGACCGATGGTATGAATAACCGGGGCAACATCGACCCGACAACAGCGTCCGAGATGGCAAAGGCTCTCGGCATCAGAATCTACACGATCGGTGTCGGAACCGAAGGCAGGGCGCAGATCAACATCGATGGCAAGATATACTGGACCGAAACACATATCGATGAAGAATCACTCAGAAACGTGGCAGAGACGACCGGTGGGCACTATTACCGCGCAAAAAACAAAGATGAACTCCAGGGAATTTACTATTTCATCGGCGAACTCGAAACCTCGAAGATAAATTACGATGAATGGGTGGTGTATACCGAGTTGTACTACTGGTATCTTGCTGTCGGCTCACTGTTGCTTGTGATGTCGCTCGTGCTCGATAAGACACTGCTCAGGAGGCTTCCGTAACGATGGCGTTCAACCATGTCGAACTTTTCTGGGCACTTCTTGTGGTGCCGCTGCTCATCATCCTCTGGCCCCTTCTCAATTTCATGAGCCGGCGGGATCGGAACCGCTTTGCAAGCCGGGAACTTTACGAAACCCTGGCACGTTCAATAAGCACGACAAAGCGAAGGACACGAACTGTTTCCTATATGTTCGGCCTGGTGTTCATCATCCTCGCGCTGACCGGTCCACGCTTCGGAATCCGAACCGAGATCGTGAAGCGGATGGGTGTGGACATCGTTGTGGCACTCGATACATCGTTTTCGATGCTTGCCGAGGATATCAAGCCGAATCGAATCATGCAGGCAAAGTACGAAGTCAAGCGCCTCATAGATCATATGGACGGTGACCGGATCGGGCTCATCGCGTTTGCCGGTAACTCCATGGTGACCTGTCCGCTGACAACCGATTACGGTGCGGCAAAGACACTCCTCGAGTACATCGACATCGGCATGGTCGAAAAACAGGGGACAAATTTCGAGGATGCACTCGCCGGAGCATTCAACCTTCTCGAGAAAGGATCAGGCGCGGAAAGTGAAAGCCAGCTCATTATCATGGTCACCGACGGGGAAAACATGAGCGGCGATCCCACCCGGGCCGCAAAAAAAGCCGTCGATCTCGGCATAAGAATATTTACTGTGGGCATCGGCTCCACGAGCGGTGAGATCATTCCCATACGCGATGAGCACGGAAACATCAAGGACTATCAGAAGGACGATAATGGCACTGTCGTCAAAACGAGTCTCGATGAGGAAACTCTCAGGGACATCGCCCGCATATCGAAAGGCTCGTATCTCCGTGCGGGGAACGGGGAACTTGATATTCAATCGATTATCGATGAACTGGGGAGTATGCACAAGGCCGATCTGCACGAGCGTAAAATCTCACGCCTGCGGGAACGGTACCAGATACCGCTGGGTATCGCGCTCTTCTTCCTCTTCATCTGGCTCTCGCTCGGCGAACGGAAGCGGAAATGGTAAGCGTATTGCGCCTGACATGGGCCTGCAAGTACGGCGGCCAGCTCATCAATGAGCAAATATCCTTGGGTATTGTCTGAAGCTTTGGTGTACCAGCCGGGTGCAGCAACTTGGGCGGCACGGTGCTGTAACAAATTTTTTTAACCCTTTCAGGAGTGGTCATGAACCTGAGACAGCTTGTGATCCTTACCGTCATGTTTCTCATGGTGTTCCCGATGTCATCCCAGGCCGATACGGCATCGAAACTGAATAAGAAGGGGATCGAGGCATACAGCAAGAATAACCTCGATGAGAGCGAAAAGCTCTTTACCGAGGCACTTGTCGAAAAACCCGATTCCCCCCACCTTCGGTTCAACCGGGGAACCGCGCTCTCAACGCTCGGAAAAAGCGAGGAAGCGGTCAGTGAACTCGAACGATCTGCCAACACCTTCACGGATCGTGATCGTTCCGCTGCGGCGTATTTCAATGCGGGAAATACGTTCTTTGGAGCCAACAACCTCCAGGGTGCAGTCGAGGAGTACAAAAAAGCGGTGAAACTCGACCAGAGTTCTCCCGACATCCGCCATAATCTTGAGCTCGCCCTGAGAAAACTCCAGGAACAGCAGCAGCAACAACAGCAACAGCAAAAAAATGATGACAAGAAAAAGAAGG
>CAYWBT010000135.1:0-8884 GCA_964456585.1 uncultured bacterium | reverse complement strand
CTGGCTGAGCTTATCAGCGGAAATTCCGCAGGTGCCGCCACGGTTTCGGCTTCTATCACAGAACCGCCGGTTACCTCCACCACGATGGTGAACTTCAATGCCGCTGATGCGGGATCGATCGTTGTTAGGACCGAAAGACCAACCGTGAAGATCGGGGGAAGCGCGGTCTCCCTCGAGGCGACCGTTTACGACGAAACGGGTAATCCGAAAGCTGGTGAGACTGTCACCTTTTCCATCATCGCGGGTCCCGGTGGCGGCGAGGAGATTACCCCCGGTACCGCGGTCACCGATGAGCGCGGCCGTGCGGTCGTATCCTTCGTGACCGGCATCAGCGGTTCGGAACGTGACGGTGTCGAGATTCAGGCACGTCTCGGCTCCATCTTCTCGAACAGGCTGTTTTTAACTATTTCCGGCGAGCCGAAATCGGTTATGATCGGCTACGGGGATTCCTACGTCGAAAATCTGGATGGTACCTATAGTGTTACGGTCACCGCCATTGTATCGGATGTCAATCGAAACAAGGTTGTTGATGGTACGATTGTTAACTTCTCCCTGGAGGGTTCCGGCGTGATCGCCGGGCAGGTCCCGACGGTTGAAGGCGTGGCGAGTACCGATCTTGTCTACTCTCGCTCCGATGCGGGAAAGACGGTGGATCTGACTGCCGCGGCCGGTGGTGAACAGGAAAAGAAATCATTCACGCTTCCCGGTTTTAAACCGTCATATTTCGCCATGACGGCGGAGCCGACGACTACACCGGCGGACGGCGGGAAAACGCCTATTACCATCATTGTCAGGCTGTTTGATGCGGCCGGGCAGAGTGAGGGGAGCGTTCCCGATGGAACCATGGTGGCGTTTACCACCGAAGCCGGAACGTTTACGAATCCAATAGCGAAGTCGGTAAACGGTGTGGCGGTCACCCAGATTATAAGTGACAAGACCCCGGCCCGTATCAAGATCACGGCGAAATCGGGAGACTACGAGGCTTTCCTCTATGTAATCTTCGAAGAAGTCGGTACCACGGTAAACAGTGTTTCCAACATCGAACTCTCTGTTGACAATCCGGTTTTGCGGGCGGATGGTGTTTCTTCAACCTTTATCAGGGCCAGGCTGAAGTCATTCGACGGATCTGTAATCTTGACTCCGACGACGGTTCATTTCGAAACCGACCTCGGCGAGATAACCGAATCGGTGCTTTCGAGCTCCGATGACGGTATGGCAATAGCCCAGTTTTCCTCGAACCAGGTCGGAACAGCACGCATCAAGATTTCGGTCGGTGGGGCGTTTGATTACATCAACGTGTTCCTCATTCCCGGACCCCCGTTATCGATCGACCTCGAGTTCAGTCCTACCTCGGTTGGCGTGATGGGTTCGGGACGCAATACGACGCTTCTGGCTACCGCCAATGTGAAGGACGATAAGAATAATGCGGTTGCCGACAGCAATCTTGTTCAGTTCGAGTTGGTCGGCTTTGTCGATTCGTTAGCCTCGCTCAGTCCCTCGTTGCCGTCCAATGCTCATGTGAGTGAACCGGTTCCCACTGTCAATGGTGCGGCGAGGGTATCTTTCCATGCCGGTATAATATCGGGAACGGTGCGAATACGGGCGCGCGTCGTCGACGAAAACGGGGATCCGGTCATACCCGAGATTTCAAGCGAAACAACGGAATTCCAAGTGTTTGCCGGTCCGCCTTTCCTCGATTCGACCGACTGGAGTGATCCGTTTACCCAGTCGAGGATGACTGTTGCAGGATCCCCGCTCAACATCTATGCCGGGGAACTGAACAGTGAATACAGCAAATCCCAGATCACAGTGCTCATTGGCGACAGGTATCAGAACCCGGTTCCCGAGGGGACGGCGGTATATTTCACGACGACCGGCGGAATTGTCTCAACCAATCAGGGTTTCACGAATGAGCACGGTCTTTGTACCAATACCCTTTATGCGGGAAATCCGTTCCCAACCCTGTTAAACTCGAGCGAGCTGCCCAATCCGAATGTGTCTCTCGGCGGCCCGGCGACCTTCCAGATGCCGCGGTTCGATTTTGACGGCGATGGGAACGATAATAACGGTATTTGTTATGTCTCCGCTTATTCGGATGGTGTCGATGCACAGGGCAACCATGTCAAGGTCTGGGATTACGTGCCGATCATTTTCTCGCTGAATGTAACCGTGTTCGAGATCGAGGTTGAAAAGACATTCATGTATGTCGGGGAAACCATTTTCGTTACGATAACCATCCATGACATAAATGGCAATCCGATTGCCGGCGGTTCAAAGGTCAAAATGGACACCGCGTTCGGTGGATTGTCGACATCCCAGATCGAAACAGATTCGCCCGGCACCACCTCCTACCGGGTGGCACTGACGAATAACCTTGATCCAGCGGTCGACGAAGCGGGAAATACGGTAGTTAATGTAACGCTGGAAAGCCCCAATGGAAATATTACCGGAATTTCTGAGCCGGTTTTCATGTCGTTGCTTTCGCAATAAGAGTAGGGACGTTTTAAGGTGAATACTTGATCGTGGTTCGAGTCGATATAAAGGGGAATATACTCATGAGAAATATATTCGCAGTCTTTCTTGCAGTCCTCCTTGTTTCTGCTCCTGGTTTTCTCGAAGCTGATATGCTCAGCAATCCGGGATTCCAGGTGGGGAAAAAGAACCTGTTTGTCGGTATCGAATACTCGTCTATTACGCATGAGTACGATCTCGACACAGCAGGCATCGAAACGGCCTCGGAGCGGATTAACCTGAAAGTCACCACCGGTCTTGCCGACTGGTTCGACATTTATCTGAGAGCGGGCGGCGCCAGTCTTCTTCTGGATTACAAGAAGGAGAGCAATGCGGTTAAAAATTTCGACAGCGATTTCAATGCAGGTTTTGGAGCGGGAGGTCGGCTCAGGCTGATCAATTTCGTAGATTCGGGGACCCGTGTGTTCATTCAGGGCGGTGGATATGTCTTCAAGGCAAACAATGATATCCAATGGCAGACCGATGCGTTGACCACTTTCTCACGCGACCGTGATATCACCTGGACCGATATGCATGTCGGCTTGGGCATTTCACGGCGCATGGATTTTATCGACCTGAATTTTGGTGTTGGGTATTCCCAGGTAAAGTGGTGGATCAACGATGTTGAGGTAACCACGGTGGGTAATGCGGTCAATAAAGTTACCCGTCCGGAGCGCGATTCCTTCGAGAGCTTGAATCCGCTCTATGGTTTCATCGGGCTGGATTTTGTCCTGCCCTACGAATACCGTATATCTGCACAGGCCGGTATCCGAAACATGGATGAAGCCGAATTCAGCATTGCCATCAGCCAAGGCCTCGAAAGGGATTGAGCCGGACAGGGCTGCCTCGTCTGCCAGTCGAAGAAGCAGTCCCGCATACCAGAAACTGCTCCCCCGTGTTCCCGTATCAGTTCCTTATGGCGACTCAATAACAAATTTTCCCACCTCGCTGATCGAGTTTATCTCCGATTTTGAGATCGCTCCGACTCTCCAGAAGTAGGTGTTTCCGCTGATAAGTTTTGTCTGACCACCGTAGGTTATCTGCGTGGTTGATCCTTCGATCGTGGTGTTCCATAACTCGCCGCCGATCAGATTGGATGTGACTACGATTGAATAGCCGATAGCGCCGTTGACCTCTTCCCAGATAAAGGTGGGGATGGGGCTGACATGCTCGTAGTTGACCGGGGAAACCAGCACTACCATGGGCAGGACATAATCGCTCACCACCGTAGAAGACGCGCTCTCCCAGCCTTCCCGGTCGACAGCGGTGATCCGATAGTAGTAGGGCACACTGGTTTCAACATCAGTGTCAACGTATGTTTGTTTATCGACCCCGGAAACGAAGGCAAGGGTATCGGACACATCGGACGAAGCGAGGCCGCGGAAGACACGGTAGTGATCCATGTCGGGTTCGGTATTGGCTGACCAGCTAACGGTAATCTTTGGGAAATCGATGTTGTCGGCAAATACGGTCACTCCCTGGGGAGCCAGGGGGCCGGTATTATTGAGCGGTTTCCCATTCACCTGGCCTGACAGGGCGCTCTCGTTTCCACTCTTGTCGACAGCGGTGACACCGAAGAAGTAGGTCGTACTATAATCGAGGTCGGTAATGGTACTACTGTTTGTTTCGACAAATTCCCGGTTCGAATCGAGGATATCAACCTCGGAGCCGCCGAGCCAATAGACATAATACCCCTTGAGGTCGGATACCGATACCTTGTTCCAGGTCAGGTTCGCCGCACCGTTAGCTATACTCACGAGCGTGAGACCGGTCGGCACTGGCGGGGGAGTGGTATCATCCTCGTTGTTGCCGGTTGAAGACGATGAACAGCCGAGGAAGAGTGTCATGAGTGACGCGAGGATATACACGAGGGGTGTGCGAATATACATAATTGACCGGCCTCCTGTTAAAAATTGTCGGATTATTTAAAAGAAATATAATACGAGACTGTATTCAACGCTACAAGTTCTTGTTTCGACCAATGGGGGAGGCTTATCAGCAACATCATTGACGTGGAGTGCTTTCGGCGGTATATTTAACATACGTTTCTCGGAACGCAGACCCATGACGGGAGCGTTCTTTAAATCATTTTCAAACATTCATTGATGTGATATCATGCTGAAACATATTACCAGCGTTTCAAATCAGTTGTTCAAGGAATGGCGTTCCTTGCTTGGCGGCAGGGGCATACGAAAACAGGGCAAAGCGCTCGTTTCCGGTGAAAAAATAGTGAGAGATATTCTTACGAAAAAACCGGAGATTGTGCTCATCTGTATTCTTGAGGAGAAAAAGATGTCCCCGCCCGTTTCCCTCCCCCCGGAAATTCCGGTCTGCCTCCTGAAAAACGATCTCTTTCGTGTGCTCGATGTCCATGGAACGGGATTTCCACTGCTGGTGGCGAAAATCCCCGTAAACAAAACGTACACCGATGACGCTCTCAAAGATGAGGTTCTTCTGCTCGTTCCCTTTCAAGATCCGGCGAATGTCGGTGCGGTCATACGGACTGCCGCCGCTTTCGGTGTTTGGAAGATAATGATGCTGAAGGAATCTGCTTCTCCGTTTCATCCGAAGAGCATACGCGCATCGGGAGCGCAGGCGTTTCATGTCCAGTATTTCCTGGGGCCTTCAATCGACGGAGTGGATATGCTCGGTGTGCCTGTTGTCGCACTTTCTTCCGAGGGTACCGGGATCGGTGAATTTGTCTTTCCCAAGCGTTTTGCTTTGCTTGCCGGTCTCGAAGGACCCGGCCTTCCGCCTGATCTGAAGACGGACCACCTGGTCTCCATCCCCATGGAGCCGGGAATTGAGAGTTTGAATGCGGCGGTTGCAGCATCGATTGCGCTCTTCGAGTGGCGGAGAAGACAACCGCGGTAAGGGTACTGTTTCCCTGGTAGCTGCGGTAAACTGCCGGAAGCGGGAAAAATAGGGAAACCAAGATTTTTATTGCTTTTATTCACTTTAATAAGCATATTTTGTTTGTAATACTTTTCTCTGCTTTTTTTATTGTATGTACGATTTGTGTGAGTAGTGAAACACCCGTATCCTCATGGTAATGAATTGTCGGGAATCGGCTGAACGGGTGTGATACCTACTTATTACGTGCAGGGATCCCAGAGGTAATGTGCTCAAAGAAATAGTTGCTTTTGGGCATCATTTTCGGTTGTGAGGTGTATATGCTCAATACGAGTGATAAGCTTGTTGTCTATCTTGATACCGATACCCTGCGGTACATGTATTTGAGCTATCTCAGTGAGCGCAACTACCCGGTGATGAAAAAGCTCTATACGCTTTTAATGGAAGGATATAAAAATAATCTGATTGTTACACCGATCTCATTGAATCACATCGGTGTCTATATGACTGAAAACAAGATAGAGGGCGATTTCCTAACCTTAATGGGGAATTTAGCCCAAGTTCAGTTCCATCAACGGTTTACCGTTCGAACCCTTCAACTAATCAGGGTAATCAATTCCTTTTTCGGCCTCGACTACAAGAAACAGCTCTGGCGTGATGCGTTTTCCTCCAACCCTGATGATAAGTACGCGGCGGGATTCAATATGTATAGCTCCGTCAGCGCGCAGAATGTCATTAAGGCATTGGAGCGAGAAAAAAAGAAATCACAGATATATTACTTTATAGAAAGTTTTAAAAATAGACAGCCATTCGGAGAACTGGCCAAAGGGTATTTTACCATTCTGTGGGAGATGTTTCCCGATCTCATACTGCCTCACCTGCCGAAAGACGATACTTTTGAAGCGCACATGAAGCGGTTTCTCGAGAACGATGATATCAAGGATATTCCGGAATATCATATCGTTTCTACCATTGTATACCCGATCTTAGAGGCCTATGGATTGAAAACCATTGAGACCGGGCAGAAAGACGATGTGCTTGAGGCTGCCGAGATCATGGCGGCATATATGCCCTACTGCCATTTTTATGTGACAGCGTCTGAGGTTGTGGAACAGGCGAAAAAGTTTGGTATAAACGAAATTTATAATGTCAAGGTATACAATAACAACGAAAGTTCTCTCTACCGGCTCATCGACGAACTCACCGAGGCGATGAAATTAAAAAAAGTGGAAAAAAGTAAAAAAGAGACCAAAACGACTTTCAGGAAAAGCCGCTTTTACTAATTACACTGTTTTATATGCGTCAGTACTATTTCTCCATGCTTTCGTAACTTTTCTTCCCTATGCTAGTTTAAGCCCCGGATTACAGGCGTTCGTGCCATGCTCAGCGCAATTCTCACATCATTCAGAAACAATACTTTTATCGGTAACGTGACAGATGCTCTCGCCAGCGGGGAAAATGCCGCGGTTCACGGCCTGGGAGGCTCCTCCTCCGCATTCCTTACCGCCGCCCTGCTCACGAATGAAAACGGTTCGTGCGAACGGTCGGTGCTCGCTGTTCTTCCCGAGGAAGAGGACGCCGAAGTCTTCCGCGGTGATCTCGAAGACATTCTTGGCCACGGGCGGGTGCAGTATTTCCCCGAACGTGACACCAATCCCTACGAATCCATCGACAGTCACCCCGAGGTCAGGAGCCAGCGCGTTGAGACGCTCGACCTCCTCGAACGGGGATGGCATGGCATCGTGGTTGCCTCTATCGGTGCGCTGCATGATCCCACAACACCTTCCGGTCTGATCGGTCTGGTAAGTTTTTCTGTCAAAAGAGGAGAACGACTAGCGTTTGACGAATTTATCAGGTTGCTGGTCGAGAAAGGTTTTAAACGGCGAAATACGGTATCGTCGGCGGGCCAGATCGCCGTTCGTGGCGGTATCGTGGATGTTTTTCCCTACGGCGGAGATATGCCGTATCGCGTAGAATTTTGGGGTGATGAGGTTGAATCTATACGCACCTTTTCCATTGCGAGCCAGCGGTCGATCGAACCTGTCGAGGAATTCCGGATTATTCCACCGGATGAATTCGTTACCGAAGCCGGCATGAATCACGCCGATGAGGGGCGTATCAGGAACATAGAAATCCACGACGGTATCGATCTTGGCAGAATACGGCGTGCGTTCGAGGGTAAGGATCGACCGAACGGTCTGGAGCAGTATCTCCACGTTGTTTTCGGTACCGGAGCTTCACTCCCTTCCCATTTCTCCGAGCGTGATGTGGTTGTTATTTTTGATCCGGACGTTTGCCGGGAGCAGCTCGACAAGCGTCACAACCACGCTGTCCTTTCGTGGGAACGCCAGAAAACCGATGATCCGGACATCCCTTCGCCGGAGTTTTTCTTCATGTCGGCCAACGAGTTCATGGATGAACTCGATAAGCACGCCACAATACGAAATTACTCACTCAAACCTCATCGTACCGACGTGATTGAATTCAATATCGCTCCTTCGCGGCAGTACCAGGGGAACCTCGACGAGCTGAGAAATGATATCCGAACATACTCCGGAGAAAAAAAATCATGCCATATAGCGTGCGACAACCGGGGACAGGCGGAGAGGCTGTCGGAACTGCTCGATGATATTGAGGGGAATTTCATATCCGATATCGCGAGGATATCAGGCGGATTCACCGATCCATCGACCGGCGTGGTGCTCTTGACGGACCACGAGATATTTGGGAGATATCGACGGCGGGTACGGTACCGACGGTTCAAGGAAGGCGTACCCATTCCGGATCATCGCGCGTTGAAATTGGGGGATTATGTCGTCCACGTTGATTACGGTATCGGGAAGTACATGGGATTGCAGCGGGTAAAGACCGGAACCATCGAAACTGACTGTCTGTTTATCCGGTACCAGGGCGATGACAAGCTCTTTCTCCCGGTCGATCAGTTGAAACGACTCAATAAATTTTCGGTTGAGGAAGGTGTTGTCCCCGTTGTCAATAAGCTGAGCGGAACATCCTGGGAGAAGCTGAAGGCGAAGACTAAGACATCGATCCAGCGTATGGCGCGGGATCTGCTTCGTCTCTATGCCGAGAGAAAGACGTTTTCCGGCCATGCTTTTACGCCCGATAATCATCTGATTACATCGCTCGAGGAATCGTTCATTTATGTAGATACTCCCGACCAGATGCGTGCCTGGCGTGATGTCAGAAATGACATGGAAAACAGCGCTCCCATGGAACGGCTCATTTGCGGGGATGTGGGCTTCGGCAAAACGGAAGTTGGTATCAGGGCTGCCTTTACTGCAGTGCTCGATAAGAAACAGGTCGCCGTGCTTGTGCCAACGACAATCCTTGCAGAACAGCACCTTGAGACCTTTCAGGAACGACTGGCGGATTATCCGGTGAACATCGACTCTATTTCGCGTGTCCGGTCACGCGGGGAGCAGGCGAAAATTCTCGAGCGTGTCGCCACCGGTAAAATCGACATCATAATCGGCACGCACCGTCTCCTGTCAAAAGATGT
>CAYWBT010000134.1:0-8928 GCA_964456585.1 uncultured bacterium | reverse complement strand
TTCAACAATAACAAACAGGAGATGTGTCCCATGATCAATGACTGGCCCTATGAATTTCCCGGAGTCTACTGGCTTGATGAACAGGAAGACCGGGCGGTACTTGATGTGCTCCAGAACGGATCGTTGTTTCGTTATTACGGACTGAAAGATCCTGTGCATGTCAACGCGTATGAGCGGGCAGCGTGTGAGCATTACGGCGCGAGGCATGCCCTTGCATTAAACAGCGGTACCGGAGCGCTCGTCAGCGCCATGTATGCCCTCGGGATCGGTCCGGGATGCGAGGTGATCGTTCCCGCGCTCATGTGGATTGCGACAGCGGGATCGGTCGTCCGGTCAAACGCAATCCCGGTATTGTGCGAAATCAACGAGTCTTTTTCAATGGATCCCCGGGACCTCGAAAAGAAAATTACGCCGAGGACAAAGCTCATCGTACCGGTGCATTTCGCGGGGAATCCCTGCGACATGGACGCGATTATGGATGTCGCGAACAGGCATGGTATTCCGGTGCTCGAGGACGCCGCCCAGACCAACGGCGGTTCGTTCGGAGGAAAAAAACTCGGAACGATCGGCGCCATGGGAATATTCAGCCTCCAGCTTAACAAGAATATGACCTGTGGCGAGGGCGGCCTTGCGATCACCAATGACAACATGCTCTATGAGCGGGCATTCGCGGCGCACGATATGGGCATGGTCCGTGTCGAGGGCAGACTCTCTCAGCCCAGCCCCGAAGCATTGAGCTGGGGGGATGGTCGCCGGATGAACGAACTGAGCGGTGCTGTTGCCGGAGTTCAGCTGAAGAAACTTCCCGATATAATCAATCACATGAGAGTATCGAAGAACCGTATCAAGTCGCTGCTGAGCGATTGTCATGATATCACCTTCCGGAAAATCAACGATCCTTCGGGTGAAACAGGTACGTTTATCATCATGTCGCTCAAGAGCGCAGAAGCAGCCGGCAAAGCGGTTAACAAGATGAAGGAGCTCGGACTCCATAACGTTTTCCAGGTTTCGGAATACGGGCTTCATATTTATTTTAACATGATTACCCTGGTGAACAAGGTCCCGCTATCCCCCGCCGGTAATCCCTGGAACCTCGCAGAGAACGCGGAAAGTGTTTACGATTACCATAAAGGAGCCTGTCCGACAGCCGACGATCTCTTCGCGCGGTCCATCATTGTTCCCGTTCCCTCACGGCTCACCAAAGAGCAGGAAGAACAGGGTGCGGCGGCAATCAGGGAGGCGGTAACCGGGTGACCGGGAGCATGCGAGAGCAATCATCGGCGGCATTTTCACGCGATAGTGCCATGAAGCGATTCAGCGAGGTGTCTATACATCGCTCCTGGCAGGCAATGGTTATTCTTGTTCTGGTTTTTTCTCTCTCCCTGAACGTGGGTGCGCAAGAAGAAGACCTGTCGGTCCTTGCAAGCTGGAAGCGTTACGAAGGTGCGGGAAGCATACTCTATAACGCCCTGGCGAATGAGGCTTACCGGTATCTCGATGAGCGCGACAGGAAACTGGATGCCATCGACACGGCGGTTGGATGGGAACGCTACCGTGCAGAAGTGCGGGAGAAGCTCAGTCGAGCTTTCGGTCCCGTTCCGGAGAAAACTCCGCTCAATGTGCGTTCAACCGGGAGTTTCGTGCACGGGGGGATTCAGGTTGAGAAGATCATCTACGAATCCAGGCCGGGATTCCTCGTGACTGCGTGCGTGTTCAAACCGGTCGGCCGCACGGGGAAACTGCCGACGATCCTGTATGTCTCTGGCCACACGGAGGATGGATTCCGATCCGCCGCATACCAGAATGTCATCCTGAATCTTGCGCGAAAAGGCTTTCTCGTACTCGCCATCGATCCCGTTGGACAGGGTGAGCGTCTCCAGTACTATGATGCCGATGAGGGGAAATCGGTCATTGGCGGCCCGACCCACGAGCACTCGTATGCGTCGCTTCCCTACCTCCTTATCGGCCGGACGATGGCGATGGTCAGGTGTTGGGACGCCGCCCGGGGACTGGATTATCTCGCACAGCGGCCCGATGTGGACACCGGCAGGATGGGAGTTCACGGGCGTTCCGGCGGCGGGACCATGTCATCCTATATCGGGGCGATGGATGATCGTATTGCCGCTGCCGCTCCCGAATGTTTCATCACCAGTTTTCGCAGGCTTCTCCAGACGATCGGGCCGCAGGACGCCGAGCAGAACCTGAACCGTCAGATCTCCCTCGGGCTCGACGAGGGTGATTTCCTCATCGCCCGTGCGCCGCGGCCGACACTGATCGTATCAACCACCCGTGACATTTTCAGCATACAGGGTACCCGGGAAACCTTCCGACAGATTCTTCCGTCATTCGAAGTTCCGGGCGGCGGAACATTTCTTGCCATGACGGAATCGGATGCTCCCCACCAGTCAACGCGCGAAAACCGTGAGCGTGTCTACGAGTTCTTCATGAAAGCATTCGGTGTCGGGGGGGACAGCAGTGAAACGGACATCGGGCTTATCGACCCCAAACTGCTCCGTGTCTCCGCGACCGGGCAGGTGATGACATCGGGATCGAAAACCCTCTACGATTATACGGTCGCGGATGCGGAACCCGTTCTTGCCGGACTTGCCGTATCGCGGGAGCGGATGGAGGATCACCGTAATACGGTACTCGCTGCGGCGCGTGATTATTCCGGCTACCGTGCCGATACGCAAGCGCCCACGATGGTTTTTACCGGAAGGTACCAGCGGGATGGCTACCGGATCGAGCGGGTGATTCTGGATGAAAACAGCGATCTTCCCCTTCCCGCGCTTGTGTTCGTACCCGAAAGAGGCGGTCCCTATCCTACGATCCTGCTCGTTGACCAGGAGGGGAAGTCAGCCTGTTCCAAACCGGGGGGATTGGCGGAAACACTGGTGAAGCAGGGATACCTCGTCTGTGCGGTGGACGTCCCCGGCTGCGGAGAACTCCGGCACCGTCCGTACGGGATGACCGGCGCCGGTGCCCATGATGAGGATTCGGTTATCGGGGGTGTCAGCTACAATCTCATCTTCTTCGCCCAGCTCATTGGGCGGAGCATAACCGGTATACAGGCGGAGGCACTGGCGCGCTGTGCTGACTACCTCGCCTCACGCAGCGATGTAAAATCCGGTGAAATTGCTGCTGTCTCAATCGGAATTACCGGGCCGGCGCTCATGCATGCGGCTGTCTTCGATGGGAACATCAGGAACGTCGCCTTCATCGGTACGCCGCTTTCATGGGAGACAGTCATTCGGCACCCATTGTACGATAGCGGCATCGGCTCGACGATTGTTCCCGGGGCGTTGAACGCCTACGATCTACCGGATTTACTCGGCATGATCCAACCGCGACAAACGATCGTTATAGACCCGATCGATGGTGACGGGAGCTCGGCGCCGGAATCCCTCCGCCGGTCGTGCCGTGCGGTAGTACAGTTGTTTTGTGGGGAAAAAACGCCACGGTTCACCATGGTGCAGTCGGATGAAGCGGATATGGTTGAGGAATTACTCATCCGGTGGCTCGACGAGTAAAGTACCGTCCTGGGCGAGCGCGTATGATCTCCACCAGAATCTACCACGTGGTAACCATCGTAACCACAACAAATTTTCCCAGTCGATTACCCTGTTGGGATAACCGGCGGCAGGGGACAGCGACCGGCTATCCCTCCATGTCGAATTTTGGAATATCCCGCCTGAGTGCCCAGTGAGCCGCACGCCAGTGAAGCTGGCGGTAGAGTGGATGCGCCCAGGCATCGTTCGAGTGCCCGGCGAGGAGCGCAACAACACGGCCAGCGCCACGCTCGATACACCACCCGGCATTATTCACCCTGGTGTCATAGAGACCGAGAGATTTGAAGAGAATGGTCACTTCGGGATCGATGATATCGGTGGCCTGGTTTTCCTCGGCGGCGATGTCGAAATCGGAAAAGCCTTGCGTGATCGGGTGAACCGGATTGAAATCATGAAATCGTACAGCCTGCAGAGCGCTTCCCTGGTGCGGCCGGCTACCGAGCAGCGCCATGAGCTTTCTCTTGTGGGGATTGCGCACGGTGGCGTGGAGCGCAATGAATCCCATACCACGCGCGAGGACGTTTTCCACGAGGGCGTCCTCGGTCTCACGGGGCAGAAAGACATCCGGTGCGGGACGGTTTCCGACAATTCCGCTCGGGCTGAATCCCAGAACATCATGCGTACCGAGGCGGGACAGGATGAAGAGGTCGGTTTTTCTAAGCACATCGGGAGTGATGAAGTGGCTCGCCTGAACGAACATGAGATTGAAGCCGGATTTCGAGAATGTCTGGCGCAGGAACAACTCCTGGCCGACACCATTGTGAATATAGTCGCCCCCAAAGAAAAGCACTCTCGTTTCGCCGGAGGTCTTCGGCATAGTGAGCGCATTGCAGGAAGTGACTGCGGCTGCCGCCAGGGTGGAAAGTCCGGTTTGAAGAGCCTTTCTCCGGGTTGCTGGTATGCGTAATGTCATCGATCGGTTTCCCTTTCGTCGTATGGCGAATTCGTGATGCCGGTTATTCATAAACGGTAGCAGCGACGCGAGAGTATAGACAGCTTCTGTGGATAGCTACCGGAAAAACTATCAATGGGTAACGACAAGTATACACGGGGAATACGGCGGTATGGTCTCACACCCAAAAACAACGGGCAAGCAGGAGTATCTTCGGGAAAATACAGTTAGTGTATGACACCGATTTTGTGCTCGTTCCGAATTCCTGAGGGCCCGTGCGTATGGTGGTGGGATTATATTATGAAATCATACAAACCATGTTTCCTCTCCCATCTCCATTGCTGCCAGAGAAAGAGGGGGAGAAAGGTACAAAACATCCACCGACAGTTTCCATCCACGGAACCTTAACGCCGGGAAGCATCGTTGTCCGGGAGTTCCTTGACCATGATATTTCGAAAGTAAACCTTGCAGCCCGTTCCCCAGCTCGGGCCGGGATGTACCTGAATCCCGATGTGTCCCGATTTTGGTACGCGGTAATCTCTGCTCACGAGCGTATCGGCGTAATCGGCCACACGTATCCCGTTGATGAAACCCCATATATAGGGGGGATTCCCCTCGATACGCACCCTGACCTTGTTAAACTCGTCCTTCTTCCACGCGTCGACGCCCCGGAGATTATGCATGAGGAACTCGCCGCCGCCCGGGCAGTAGATGGCGCCGACCTCACCCTCTGGTCGGTAATCGATGGTGAACTGGTAGGAGAGCACGTTGGGCTGGACACGGAGAAACAGTCCGGAATCAATGGGATAATCCGCCTTGACCTCGGCGTACAGTTCATAGTTTGTATACTTTTTCTCTGTGACGAGGAGGCCGCCTTTCCCCTCGGGATACTGGTCGCCGACAATCATGCCGTCGATAACCTCCCACTTGCCGGCATCGCCGCTGTACTCGGTCAGCTTTCGCCATCCCGTGAGCGTTTTGCCGTCAAACAGAGAGGTAAATCCCTCGGGCAGTGATTTCTTGGCGGATGATGAATTCTGCTCCTGCTGCGCTGCACAGGCGGTCATGATCACCGCCAGGACGATGAGCGCATAAGCCGCAAGAGTACGTAGAATAGGTTTTTTCATGATAGTTCCTCCTTAATACAATATACACCGACGAGAACAGTTGTGCCATGTAATTTTTATGCGAGAAATGCCGCGATGGGCAGATCATTTCTTCAGGGATTATACAGAACCTGCAGACTACTTACCGGGCCGAGTACGCCACGGACGTTGCGGGTGCGTACCTCGAACGTCTGGATTCCCCCGGGAATCCTCCAGGTCCAGGCATTGTATTTCCGCACCTCCCAAGGGCCGTCGTTGATGCGCACGAGGAAGGTATCGAAACCTCCGGGCGTGAAAGTATCGACCTCGACGAGGAGTTCGCCGGGATTGTCGGTTTCGCTGAGGAAGACCTCCGCCTGATTGAGCGGCTCGTAGAAGTCGAGCGGACGGTCGGTCTGACGCTGGTACTCGTGCCGTTTCGGAAACTTCTCGTCATAGTAGTTAAGGAAACCGTCCCATCCCCACATGGTTGCGCCGGTATGGACCGGCACCGGAAGCGGGTTCGAGAGAAAGTCATTCCGCGGGATGATGCGGAAGTACCCCATGATTCCGATGATATGGACCGCGTCCTCGGCGACCGAAAACGGATTGTCGCCTTCGCGGTAACCGATTCGGACGCGTGCGACGACTTCGGAGCCGATTTCGGGCCAGAAGGGTCGGTGCAGAGTCTCGGGGCGCGGTACTGCTTCCGCCAGTCGGTCATGGACCTCGAGGACATTCAGGGGCAAGCCCGTATCAGGGTCGAAATAGTAGTAATCGCGGGTTGCGTCCAGGTGAATCCATTTATTGTAATCGTTCGACCACACCTCGGTGACTTCGTGCCCCGACAGGGCCTCGGAATGGATGTTGACATGCCGCGCCTGGAATCCGAAGGAGAGCAACGCCCCGATGAGCGCCTGGTTCGAGTAGAGACACATGGCGTCACGGCGTCGTTTCGGGTAGTCTTCCTGGAGTCCCGGCATCCCGCGCTTTCCTTTTTCGTAACGGACAACATCGTTCCAGTTCCAACTGTACCGGTCGCTTGTCACCGGGATCCGGTACGCCCAGTGGAGGAGGCGCGTCATGACCTCGAATTCCGTTGTTGCCCCCCGGACAATCTTATCGAGTTTGAACCGCTTCCGAAGTTTCGTGAGGCCGGGATGGTCGAGGTTTTCGTAGGTGAAGGGATACGATCCACGGGTGACACGGCCGTTCCGACCGGCATGAACCGCAAGACCGGCCCCGGCGTTGGGCGAGGTATCCTCCCACTCTGCGGCGGCGCTGAATCTCCTGATGCAGGGCGTGGTGAGCGGATTTGCGGTCGAGAGGGCTGCTTTCCACTGAAGATAACGTTTCCCCGAAAACTTAGTGATTGCTTCCCCGATTTTAAAGGGAACCCAGCTTGTCCATGATGGGTGGTCGGAAAGCGGGCTTTCGCCGAAGCGGATGAACACTGTTGCCGCGGTCTCTCCGGGAGTGTCGATATCGGCGCACCAGGTGATGCTGTTGATGGCTGTCTTTCGTTTGAGGGGATTGTCACCCGAGATGATATCGATGATCGGCGAGACGTATTCTCCCTCGGGCACGTACCGGTCGAGGCTGATTCGAACCGCATATTCACCGTCAACCGAATCGGTCGTTCCCAGGCTCGTATCGCTCCATGTCACGCCGCTGTCGCTGCTTTTCATCGAGCGGTTGGGGTGACTGGTGCGTACAAGGGATCCGCGCTTGTACTCCTGGTCTAATGCGATGAGCACACGCCATGAAACCTCCGCGCTTTCAGTCCACATGAGCACCTCGTTCTCGCCGTTTTTGAGTGCGCCGATGGGAAGGTCAACGTAATGCCAGCGGTCCCATTCACCCATGGTGAACTGCCGTGCGAGGGGAGCCGCGAACTGCGAGGCGTTCCGCGTGAACCCGATACCGTTGAGCGAGAGGTGGAGCGGCTCCGTGTTGCCGTTCATCTCAACCGCGTTAAAGACAAGCCGGCCGGAAAACGCGAGGGCATCCTCGACGAGGAGTATCTTTTTGATGACAATTCCCTTTTTCAGGCTTTCCTGCCACTCGAGACCGTCTTCCTCGTAATCCTCGGGGACGCCCTTTGCGGGAGCATCGTCCTCGATGAGCACGGTATTGTCGAGTATGATGGTATTATTCTGCCGGTCGAACCGCAGGTTTATAAGGCGGGCATCATCTTCGATACCGGCTCCGTCGAGCACAAGCTCACGGTTCAGCATCTCTGTGAACCCGGTTGTGCAGAGCACGAGGATGGTGACAGCAGCTATACATGAGATGGTATACCGATTTTTCAATGCGCAGATCTCCTGTCGGTCATGAGCGGTGGAGGTGCCATGAAGCGATTATGCTCATGATTGTTTATGCCGGAACAGGCCCCAGCGAAACAAGTTGCACGATGAAACTGAACAACCCGCGTGTGGTATCGACCCTCCTGTGCGATCTGTCGGCAGGCAATGCCGTGCGGTTGCTTTCGCTCATGACATGCATCGTTCCCTGGAATAATGTAAACAAAAGCAGGGTTGACGCAAGCACAAAGTGCTCGCCCAACGGATTCGAACTGAGGGGAAAAAATGAGGAGATATCAATATCTCTTACTGCATTTTCCATCTTTTTTTAGTATACTAAATAAGAAAGCGGCGAAAAATATAACAGTCAATTTGACAGGGAGAAGGAGGCCATGAAACAGGAAGACAGCTTTGCGGATCAGGATCCGGGAGATCGTACGGATTTGTTCCCCCCTGTTCACCCATCTGACCTGCAAGGTTATCGTGCGAGGCAGAACAACAGCATCGAACACCGGGAGGAATACTGGCGACGCCAGGCGGGACGTCTGAAGTGGGACACGCCATTCACAACGGTTGTCGAAGAGGATTTTTTGCAGGCGAAAATTTCCTGGTTTGCCGGGGGTAAACTCAATCCCTGCCGGAATGCCCTTGACATGAACGTTGAGAACGGCGGCGCATCGAATCATGCGCTTGTCTATTTTTCAGGCGGAAAAATGGTGTCGAACCATTCCTTCCGGGAAATTGATGAGCAGGTGACACTGCTTGCCCGGGCGCTTGTTACAGAGGGCTTCGGGGAGCATGACGTGGTTGCACTCTACCTGCCCGATTGCCCGGAGACGGTGCTGTTCATGCTGGCGTGTGCGCGCCTCGGGATTACCTGCGTCCCCGTGCCGCACCGGTTTACTTCCGAGATCACGGTTGAGATCGTCAATGATTGCAAAGCTTCGATGCTTGTTGTCGCGCTCGACTCCGACCGGGACGCCTATCGGGAACGGGCCAGCGACTTGATAAAAAAGGTCTCCGGCATCACCGCCGTGACCACGGGAGATACGGTGAAGGAGCCTGCGGTACCGTACGCC
>CAYWBT010000133.1:0-8946 GCA_964456585.1 uncultured bacterium | reverse complement strand
GGTAATTTCAGGAATGCCGGCAGCCGGTGCGGAGAATGTGACGGATACCGTTGTTTTGGTCAATGAGTCGTTTAATCCGGTGAATGAATCGACCTGCGAGGACAACAGTTTCGCAGCGCAACCGGAACCGGATAATAATCCCCTTTACCGGTATTTTCCCGATCTGAAACCGCAACCGGAGGTTCCGGCGAGCGACACAGGATCCGATACCCTGGCAAAAAGCCTGGCATTACGGGAAGGTTCAGCACAGCCTGCCATCACGTGGCAGAAGACATATGGCGGGTCGAAAAGCGAGGACGAACCCGGGATCGTGCGCCGGACCCCGGACGGGGGGTATATTGCAACGGTCACAACTCTTTCCAGCGACGGCGATATTTCAACAAAACACGCGGGGTCGGATATCTGGGTTGTGAAACTTGACGAGTCAGGATTCATCGCGTGGGAGAAAGCCCGCGGAGGCAGCATGTACGAGATGGCCCGCGATATCCAGCCGACCAGCGACGGGGGTTACATTATTGCCGGCACGACAAACTCACAGGACGGCGACGTGTCCGGCATCCACGTTCTCACCGGCATGACGCCGGTCCTTGATATCTGGGTTGCGAAACTGGACAGTGCCGGTAACATTGAATGGCAGCGGTGCCTTGGCGGGATCAAATACGATTATCCGACCGCGATCCGCCAGACCCCGGACGGGGGATACATCGTTGCCGGGTATTCGGATTCCGGAACCACCATGTCCGACCGGTCCGATCCACGCGGGCTCAACGACGCGTGGGTGGTGAAGCTCAGCGAGAGCGGCGGGTTCCAGTGGGAGCGGTCGTTTGGCGGGGCATCCCATGACTACGCGAGCGGCGTTTCTCTCACCAGCGACGGGGGATACATCGTCTCCGGCTACACGGAATCGAACGACGCGCATGTCACCGGCAACCATGGCGGTCTTGATGCGTGGGTCATCAAACTCTATCCATCAGGAACCCTTGAATGGCAGAAATGCTATGGCGGGAGCGGCAGCGATGCAGCAAACGGCGTGCAGCAGACGCCCGACGGCGGTTACATTGTCGCGGGAGTCACCTCGTCTTCGGACGGCGACGTTTCTTCTAATCTCGGTGCCAGCGACGCGTGGGTCCTGAAACTGGACAGCACCGGTGCAATCGTGTGGGAGAAAACATTCGGTGGCAGCGCGGGCGACTTTGCACAGGACGTCCTCAGGATCCCCGGAGGCGGATACATGGTTGCGGCCCAGACGCAGTCAGTCGATATCCCGGTCGGGGGATATCATGGCGGTGCCGACATCCTTGTCGGGGAATTTGACGATACCGGCACGCTTCTCCGGGAACTCAGTCTCGGCGGCACTTCATGGGATGTCCCGGGTAACATCATCCTCGCGGGCGACGGCGATTATATGATAGGCAGCGTGACGTACTCGAACGACTGGGACGTGACGTCCAACCACGGGATGTACGATCTCTGGATCGTGAAGCACGGCGAGGGGATACCGGTCGCCCGCCCCGAACTGATTGTCGATGCAACGGATTCCGCATCATCCGCGCTTATCCAGGGCGCGACAATAAGTCTCTTCGATGTGAACCACGGCGAGTGGCAGAACGTGACAGCCCCAACCGGCTCGTACACGTTCACGTCATCCGGGTCGTCGCAGCAGTACGCGCTCGTGCCCGGCACGGCATACCGGCTCGCGGCTTCGGCTGACGGGTATTCGCCGGCGGTGCGTGATGTAATATTCGGGCAGGACGGGCAGCGGGAGACGGTGGAGCTGGTGAAGGTGGAGCCGGAGGTGTTCACGTATTCGATAACGGAAGTGCTTGATCCCCCGGGGACTGCCGAAAGGGACCGGTCCGGCCTTATCGCTGGCCAGAACGTCACGAAATGGCTCGGTGAAAAGGCCGGATGGAAACTCGTCTTCGACAAGCACTGGGCGGATGTGACGAAAGCCGATTTTGGCACGGATGGCGGCGGACTGAACGAGGCTACACTGCACTGGCATATCGGGCATGGGGCTATTGATGACTATGATAACACATCTCTTGGTTTACAGGATTTTACCGGAAGTTATGTCACTCCCGCAGATGTTGATGGTAAATGGGGCGGGAAGAACAAGTGGGTTGTTCTCATTTCCTGCGAGATTCTGTCCGATCAGAACTGGGGGAAAGCACTGTCGACATCGCATGGGATCTTCGGGTTCAGGACGGCATCATACAATAACCCAGCCCTGCCGGCAGCGTTCTTCCATTATGCAATGGATGAGAATAGAACACTCTATGATTCTTGGTATCGGTCAACTCGAGAAATTCTTGGAAAGGAAAAAGTTTGGACGAAATATATCTGGATAAACGGAACGCCCCTTCCCGATAAAATCAACGGTACTGAAATTCCCGTTTCTGCAGGTGTGAGATTCAAGACATTTGAACAGTTTAATAACGATCACCTGCCCGGTTACGGAACGGTTGAACCGGATGGTGATCCCAATGACAGTAGTTCCATTCCAATGTTCTGGAATTGTTCAAACAATGAGGTGTGAAAATGAAACCATTAATGAAATTATTATTGATAGTAATCTTGATCAGTGCTCTCATTATTGGAGGAATACTCACCGGAATAAACAGCCTCGTGGCTGTTAACAATCCGGGGGATAACAATTCATTACCCAACATGAATACAACGTTTTCCGGTGAGAATATTCATGGATTCGTAGGTTTTTTTGGAAATATTACAATCAACTCGGAAGTTACACCAGATTCCCCCAGTACATTTCCGGTTTACCGGGGCATCCAAAAAATAGGAGATTCCATCGATTTGCAATTTCAGACTATAGGGAAAATCAGACAAAATGTGACCTCAGCAAAGGATGCCGATCAGGTAGCCCGAAATGCGATGGAACCTTATGGGGGAATCCCCGAAGACGCGATATTCCAAGGTGCAGAAACAGAATATGTTGAAAAATATAATCACACTTCTGAACAAGTTGAAGGTCGATGGCCTGTTTCGACATCAGTGTCATACACTCGTTATATCAACGATAGATGGATTATTGGTGATAGTAATTGGATCAATCTGAATCTTGGCGAAAATGGGGAGTTATTATACGTAAAAAAAGTCTGGAGAACTTACATATATATCGGTGACGTTCCAATCATCTCTCTTAATAAGGCAATCCAAAAACTCCGTAACGGTGAGACCATTGAATCATATGTCGACGACAAGCAGGATGTCACCATCACGGTCATGGGAATCGGCTATTATGCGAAAAATGTCGGAAACAACGAGACGATACTGGAACCGATCTGGTCGTTCTATGGGAAGACCAGCAATGGGAACCCAATTGCTCTCAACGTCTACGCCCGGCAGTTCGCCAACTTCACCGCCACACCCACATCTGGCAAAGTTCCGCTGACCGTCAACTTCACCGACACTTCAGACACTTCGCAAATCGAATGGCGCTGGGACTTCGGAGACGGCACCAACGCGACGGAGCAGAATCCGGTGCACACGTACACCGCGGCCGGTACCTACAACGTATCGCTCCGGGCCTGGAACGACCTCGGCAGCGACACGATGGAAAAAGCCGGGTACATCACCATCCGCAGCCCTGCCGCACCGGTCGCGAACTTCACCGGGACTCCGGCCACCGGCTCCGCTCCGTTGAGTGTCACGTTCAACGACACCTCCACGAACCTGCCGACCGGCTGGCTCTGGTCATTCGGTGATGGTACCAACGCCACGGAGCAGAACCCCATGCACACGTACTCATCACCGGGCAATTATACTGTCTCGCTGAATGTGACCAACGATGATGGGATCGGCAGCATCACGAAACCGGACTACATCACCGTCACGAACCTGCCCCCGACAACCATCACCACGCAGCCGACCACGACTGTAACAACCACGATAATGACGACCGTGACAACGACAGTCACGACAACACCGACTCCCACACAGACAACCACGCACGCGCCATTGTCGCCGGTTGTGGCGGTGGCCGGGATTGGGATCATCGGACTACTCTTTGCGATCAGGCTGAGGAAAAACCGGTAACCAAAACCCGGGGAAGAACTCATGGCGATAACGCAGGTAACAAAATTCACGAAAAAAGAAGAAGAGCTCGTCAGTATCCTGATGCAGCTGGGATACCGGCGGACGATTGCCAATGTTCTGGTATACATCGCAAATACCAGGGAAGTCAATTCCCGCGATATTGAGCGGGGTACGGAGCTCCGCCAGCCGGAAGTCAGCCTTGCGATCCAGGACCTGGAGAAATGGGGCTGGGTTGAGGAGCGGAAACTGGAGAAAGAGGGCTCTGGTCGGAAGGTACGGTTGTTCCGGCTGGCCAAACCGTTCGCGGATATTGTCACTGATATCGAGAATACGAGAAAAAGTGAGAGCCAGCACCATCTCACCCTGATCCGGACCGTGCGGGATCAGGTTACCGGGTAATTCAACAGAATGATCCTGAAACTGGACAGTACCGGTGCAATCGTGTGGGAGAAAACATTCGGTGGCAGCGCGGGCGACTTTGCACAGGACGTCCTCAGGATCCCCGGAGGCGGATACATGGTTGCGGCCCAGACGCAGTCAGTCGATATCCCGGTCGGGGGATATCATGGCGGTGCCGACATCCTTGTCGGGGAATTTGACGATACCGGCACGCTTCTCCGGGAACTCAGTCTCGGCGGCACTTCATGGGATGTCCCCGGGAACATCATCCTCGCGGGCGACGGGGACTATCTGCTCGGCGGCGTGACGTACTCGAACAATTGGGACGTGACGTTCAACCACGGGATGTACGATCTCTGGATCGTGAAGCACGGTGAGGGGATACCGGTCGCCCGCCCCGAACTTGTCGTGGAAGCAACGGATTCCGCCACATCCACGCTTATCCAGGGCGCGACGATAAGTCTCTTCGATGGTAATCACAACGAGTGGCAGAACGTTACGGCTGGTACCGGTTCGTATACGTTCACATCATCCGGCTCATCGCAGCAATACGCGCTGGTGCCCGGGACGGCGTATACCCTGGAGGCTTCGGCTGACGGGTATTCACCGGTTGTCCGGGATGTGACGTTCGGGCAGGACGGACAGCGGGAGACGGTGATTTTGTCGAAGCCGGTGCCGGATGTGTTCACGTTTTCAACAACTGAAATACTGGAATCACCAAATGCAGATTATCGATCCGGTTTCATTACCAGTCAGAACGTTGAACGGTGGCTTGGCGAAAAGGCCGGGTGGAAACTCATCTTCAACAAGAGCTGGTCTTCCGTGACGAAAGCCGATTTCGGGACGGACGGAGGGGGCCTGAACGATGCGACATTTCACTGGCATACAGGCCATGGGGCGAAAAACCGGGAAACTGGCGAGACCTTCCTCGGGTTACAGGATTTCCTAGACAGCTACGTAAGCACGTCCGATGTTGAGAAAAAATGGGGCGGTAAGAATAAATGGACCGTTCTGGTCTCCTGCGAGGTACTATCTGATCAGAACTGGGGGAAAGCCATGTCTACGTCGCACGGTATCTTCGGGTTTAATACGTCGAGCGTCAATGACCCGAGATTGCCCTCGGCGTTTTTCCATTATGCAATGGAGGAGAAATTGCCCCTTTGGGATTCTTGGTATAGAGCAACGACAGAAGTGCTTGGTGATACAAAAATTTGTACGGAATATATCTGGAAAGATGGCAGGCCTGTTGCCGATTACGTGAACGGGACCAATATCTCCATTTCCGCAGGTGTGATGTTCAAGACCCGTGAGCAGTTGTATAACGATCACCTGCCCGGTTATGGGTCGGTTGAGCCGGATGGTGATCCGGTTAGCAGTAAAATAATCCCCCTGTTCTGGAATTGTTCTAAAAATGAGGTGTGATGATGAAATCTGCAATGAAATTAATTCTAATCTTAATGGTAACCGGTGCTCTGATAATCGGGGGAATACTCGTCGGTCTGATTATTCCCTCACCTGAACACAGTAACGAGGAGAATCCATTATTATCCCCGATCAATACCACGATCTCCGGAGAAAAAATCCAAGGGTATGTGGGTGTTTTCGGTAACATCACCATAGACTCAAAATTTACCCCGGATTCCCCCGTCACCTTTCCGGTTTACCGTGGCGTTCAGAAAGAAGGAGATAATTTTGAAAAGTTTTTTCAGAATCTGGGAAAAACCAGGCAAAACGTGACTTCTGCAAAGGATGCTGATCGGGTAGCCCGAAGGATAATGGAACAATACGGCGGTATTCCCTCGGATGCGATATTCGAGGGCGCCGAGACCATATATGGTGAACAAATTGATCTCGATACACATAAAGTTGAAGACCGTTGGCCTGTTATGACATCAGTATCCTATTTCCAGCTGGTTAATGACAGGGGAGTTATCGGTGAACGTAATAAGATTGACCTGGAACTCGGAGAAAATGACGAACTGTTGTATATTCACAAAGTCTGGAGGACGTACACCTACATAGGGGACGTGCCGATTATCTCACTGGACACAGCGATCCGGAGACTTCAGAATGGTGAGACCTTGCTGACATACGTCGATGAGAAGCAGGATGTGAAGATCACCGTAATGAGTATTGATTATTACGCAAAAAATGTTGGAAATAATGAGACCCTGCTGGAACCGGTCTGGTCATTCTATGGGATTACCAGTTCCGGCAATTCTGTAGTTTTACGCGTCTACGCCCGGCAGTTCGCGAACTTCACCGCAACACCAACCTCCGGTAAAACCCCGCTGACCGTTAATTTCACAGATACTTCCGACACCTCACCAATCCAATGGCTGTGGAACTTTGGCGACGGTACTAACTCGACCGAACAGAACCCGGTGCACATTTTCACAACCGCAGGAACCTACAACGTCACGCTCCGGGCATGGAACGATCTCGGCAGCGACACGATGGAAAAAGTCGGGTACATCACCGTCCGCGACCCGGCCGCACCGGTCGCCAACTTCACCGGGACTCCGGCCACCGGCACCGCACCGCTGACTGTCACGTTCAACGACACCTCCACGAATCTCCCGACCGGCTGGCTCTGGACATTCGGGGACGGTACCAACGCCACGGAGCAGAACCCGGTGCACATGTACTCCACACCGGGCAACTACACCGTCTCGCTGAACGTGACCAACGAGGATGGATCCAATTCAGTGACAAAGCCGGATTACATCGCCGTCACGAACCTTCCGCCGACAACCATCACCACACAGCCGACCACGACCGCGACTACTACCGTCACAACAATGGTAACGACAACAACGACAACAGCTACTCCGACGCCCACGAAGACGCATGCGCCGCTGTCGCCGGTTGTTGCGGTAGCTGGGATTGGGATCATCGGAATGCTCGCTGTACTCCAACGGAAGAAAGACCGGTAACAAGATAATTCAATTTATTTTTTCTCGATACAAAACCAAGAGCAAAAATCATGCGAATCGAACAGGTGAATTATCTTTCAGATGAGGAATACAGACTCGTTACCATTCTCCGGGATCTGGGATTCAAAAAGACGACTGCCTGTGTGCTGGTGTACCTTGCCAATGTCAAAGAAGCATCGTCCCGCGATATCGAGCGCGGCACGGATCTCCGCCAGCCGGAAATCAGCCTTGCGATGAAAGAACTGGAGAAGAGGGGCTGGGTTGCGGAGCGGGAACGGGAGAATACCGGCCGGGGCCGGAAGACGAAAATTTTTTGGCTCGCAAAACCGTTTGCAGGGATCGCAGCCGAGATCGAAAACGAGAAACGAAAGGAGGCGGAGAACGACCTCCAACTGGTCCGGAAGATGCGGGATTGTCCCTTGAACGAATAAAAGCGGGTACTAATCCATATCGCAAAGCAGGCTGGTTTTCATGAAGCGTGGATTTTTTTTTATACTTCGTTATTCCGGACAATAATCTTTCATACCAGACTCAAGATGAGGAATTCGAAACCTGACGTTTCAGGGAAAAATGGATTCTCCGGAAGATTCGTCACAATATGATCTACAAATTCTTCTTCCTGCCGCTCGCGTCGCGCATGTAATGCCCAAACTCGCTTTTCAAGAGGAGGTCGCCAGGAAAGACCGGGCCGTCCCGGCAGACCCGGAGACCAGACGGGTCGATGCAGCACGAACCGCAGACGCCGACACCGCATTTCATGTACCGGTGGAGCGAGAATTCCGTCTTGTGGGCAAGCCCTTTCTCTGCAACCTTGGTAAGTACGGAGTGCATCATCACCTCAGGACCGCAGACGGCAATCCGGTCATAGGCTGCAAGGTTGAGATCGTCCATAAGCGCTGTGACAAAACCATGGTGGCCGAGCGATCCGTCGTCAGTAGCGATCAGGACATCGGTGCACTCGTCAAACTGGTCAAGAAAGAGAAGTTCGTTCTCGGTCCGTGCACCGAGGAGGAGCGTCATGACGCTGTCGGCCCTGGCGAGCGGGAGGATCGGGGCTGCACCGAGACCTCCGGCAATAGCAAGGACTTTTTCTGATTTGCTGAACCCATTGCCAAACGGTCCGCGGACCCCAATCTTTTGGCCGGGCTCCATGTCAAAGAGCGCGCCGGTGGCATCGCCGACCTTCTGGACGGTGATACTGTTCCCGGACGAGAGTGCCATTGGGATCTCGTCCACACCCGGCACCCATACCATCACGAACTGCCCCGGCTGGAAGACAAAGGTCTTATCAAAGACAAAAGTCCGGATGGCCGAAGTATCCTTTTTCACCCGTTCAAAGGTGACAACTTCGGACAGTGCTTCAGCCATGGGCGCACCCCACAATCTCCTTTGCAGCAGCGCCGTCTTTGGAATAGAGCTCCTTTGCGATTGTCTCAAAAACGTTCACATCGCCGTGAACGGCACTTCCAATCTCGACTGCCTGTGCCCCGGCCATCATCATCTCGACCACATTATCAGCCGTTGCAATCCCCCCGCAGCCTACGATGGGGATCTT
>CAYWBT010000132.1:0-8987 GCA_964456585.1 uncultured bacterium | reverse complement strand
CTCTTTTTCGGCTATACCGGGGAAACTGAACCCGATGCGATATCACCGTCTCCGCCATACGAGGATTCCCTGCTCGCCGACACCTTTTTCCTGTACCCGGAAACGATTATCGCCCGCAAGATGGCGCTTTCGATCGAAGAGGCAACGCTCCAGTCGGTGGGTGAATCACCCCTTCCCCCCATATTGTTCCAGAATCCCAACCAGCTTGCATTTGTCGATATGGTTCACGACAGCGATTTCTTCGTGCGCCGTGCCCGGTTGATTTCCGACGAAATGGGAGTCGATAATGGCTGGCAGTATTCCCTGGGGATGAAAGCGGCAATGTATGCCCTCGATGCTGACACCGCCTGGGTTGACAACGAAAAGCGTTTGGCGCATGTCGGCGACTGGGTCGTTCCGCTCGACGATCACTGGCCGCCCAGCATGATCATCAATTATTCTGAGGACGAGCAGACTTTCTCCAGCCGGGGCGGTTATATTTCCTATGAGCAGGTGATGGATCCCGGGGAGTTCGGGATCGGCGCCCTTATTGAGTCGAACAGGATCAAGGATAAGGTCGTGCTGATCGGTGCAACATTCCCCGAATCGAAAGACTCGGAGTTCACACCCTTCTATCTCGGAACCGAGATCTTTACACCCGACGAGTATCCCATGTATGGTGTGCACCTCCACAAGAATATCGCGGATACCATTATCTCCGGCCGCTTCATATACCCGTCGAAAAGGTGGCACCTGATCGCCCTGGTTGCCCTCATCTCGTTGCTCGTCACGGTGATCAATTATAAGTTCCGGGGATTTGCCGGTCTCTTTCTCTCCGTGGCCACCATCATTCTGTATTCGGGGATCGCGCTCGCGGTATTTCTGTTCTCGCGACGGCTCATCCCGATAATTGCCCCCGCATTCGTCACGGTTCTGGTGAATTACATGAGCGTTGTCACCTACAACTTCCTGACCGAACGCAAGCAGAAAACCATGATACGCGGGGCATTTTCCCAGTATGTCCCCCGCTCGGTGGTCGATGAACTGCTCAAGAATCCCGACCTGCTCACCCTCGGCGGCGAAGAACGCATCATGACGGTGATATTCAGCGATGTTGCGGGATTTACCACCATTTCCGAGAGCCTCTCGCCAACCGAGCTGGTTGAACTGCTCAACGAGTACCTCACCGCCATGTCTGAAATCGTGTTTGAGCACAACGGTATCATCGACAAGTACGAGGGTGACGCCATCATGGCGGAGTTCGGTGCGCCGATGCCGGATGACAATCACGCGGTGAATGCCTGTTTTACCGCGATTGAGATGCAGAAAAAGCTCAGTGAGCTCCGCGAGCAATTAGCCAGCGAGGGACGGCCCCAACTCCGGGCGCGCGTCGGGATCAACTCCGGGGCGATGGTTGTCGGGAACATGGGATCGAGAATGACATTCGACTATACGGTCATGGGCGACAATGTCAACCTCAGTTCCCGTCTCGAGGGTGCCAATAAGCAGTACAATACCTACTGTATGTGCAGTGAGGCGACCAGGAAGATGGTCGAGCATGAAGTTATCACCCGTGAGCTTGATCTCCTCCGGGTCAAGGGAAAGACCGAGGGTGTTCTTGTCCACGAGGTGCTCGCGAAGAAAAGCGAGGGAATCAGCGAGGATAAACAGCGGATGATCGATAAATATCTCGAAGGACTCGCGGCATACAAGGAACGCCGATGGAACGACGGGATTCGGTTGTTTGGCGAAGCGATCGAAATGGACCCTGAGGACGGTCCTTCAGGGGTGTACAACGAACGATGCAAGCAATTCAAGGAGGACCCGCCGCCGGACGATTGGGATGGTATCTTCACCATGAGGACCAAGTAATGAGCCCGAACGGTGTGATAACATTCATCACTGATTTCGGCACGAAAGACGTCTATGCCGGTATCTTGAAGGGTATTGTCCTATCGATTAATTCCGATGCCCGGATCGTGGACATCACCCACGAAATACCCTCCCACGATATCATGAACGCCTCATTCATGCTCGCCAGTGCTTATCATTACTTTCCGGTTGGTACCATTCACGTGGTCATCGTGGATCCCGGGGTGGGGGGAGGACGAAAAAACATCGCGGTACGCACTGAACGATACTTCTTTGTCGGGCCCGATAACGGTCTTTTCTCCCTGGTACTCTCCCGGGAGAAGGCTCTTGAAATTCGGGAAATCACCACTGCTCCCTTCATTTTCGACACCATCTCCTCTACCTTCCATGGTCGGGATGTCTACGCACCGTGCGCCGGTCATCTCTCAAGCGGGAAGCGCTTCAACAGTATCGGTCCGGAGCTCCGGGAGATCGTCACCCTCTCCTATCCCGAGGTTGAAAGGAAGGGACATACACTGACTGGTGAGGTTGTTTCCATCGACTCGTTTGGCAACATGGTTACGAATATTTCGGAAGATATATTCAGGAATTTTACCAGCGGCAGCAGGTTTGAGGTATACTTCGCGACAGAACGGTTCCAGGCCGTTTCCTCCCGGTATACCGATGCTCCGCTCGGCAGTTCCCTGGTACTTTTCGGATCATCCGGCTATCTTGAAATTTCAATGAATGGCGGCAGCGCCGCCGGCTACTTCATAACGTCCACCGGCAGCACGGTTACGGTCAGGAGGTCGTAATGGAGTGGTTTGAGCGATGGTTCGGTGAAGAGTACCTCCTGGTCTACGAGCACAGAAATATTCGGGAAGCGGAACGGGAAGTACTCGCCATCAAGGATATCCTCAACCTCCAGGGACACGAACTCGTGCTCGATCTGTGCTGCGGTCCGGGACGGCATGATAATGTACTTATCCGCCAGGGTTGCCGCGTGATCGGCCTTGATTATTCCCTGCCGATGCTTAAAATTGCGTCCGAGGCGATACCGCTCGGAAAGTCATACCCGAAATATATCAGGGGTGATGCGAGAATGCTGCCCTTCAGGGAGAGCACGTTCGATGTCATTCTCAACCTGTTCACCTCGTTTGGATACTTTCCGGACGACGAGAACCGTGCGCTTCTCGAATCAATTGCCAACCTGCTCAAGCCGGGCGGGCGGTTCTATATCGACTACCTGAATCCTATCAAAGTTGAGGCGGAACTGGTACCGGAATCGGTGAGAATAAAAGACGGTATAAGGGTCGAGGAAAAGAGAACCATCAACCAGGCAACCCGTCGTGTCGAAAAACAAATACACCTCAGGTGGGATAACAATTCCCAGACGTTCCATGAATCGGTACAGTTGTACTCGGTGGAAGAGATGCTCGCCATGATCGCTGATGCCGGACTAACGACAGAAGGTGTCTACGGCTCGGTTGAAAGAGAACCGTACGACGAAACCTCACCTCGTATGATTCTGTTCGGCATGAAGGGATGAATGAAACCATGCTGAAAGCGATCCCCGCAGCAAGCTTCTTTTCGCAGCGTCCTCCCCGCCTGCCAGTCGACGGAGAACACCCCGATTTCGATACACTCTGTGAACGGGTCCGCGCGCGCGCTGGTTCCGATCGGCCTCTGGACGCGGTCAAAGCAGTTCTGCTCCGGGAAAACAACCGCCTCGGCGCCGGCGAAACCGCGGAAAAGGCGCTCAAGTCCATCGAGCGCGGTACGGTCTTTGTCATAAGCGGCCAGCAGGCGGGATTATTCGGCGGCCCACTCTACACGCTCTACAAGGCCCTGCATACGGTTCGTCTTGCATCGATTCTCAGCGAGCACACCGGCATACGGGTAATCCCGCTCTTCTGGGTCGCCTCGGATGATCACGATTTCGAGGAAGTCTGTCATCTCGGTGTGCGCACCGACGATGGTTCCCCCCGCCGTATATCATAAACGCCATCAGCGTACCTCCCCGGATCGCCCGTCGGCAGCATCGTCATCGATGAGGGCATCGGAGAAACCATCGATTCGCTCGGTGCGTACGGGCATCAGGGCGGATACGCGGAAGAATATCTCACGGTCATCCGCGAGTTGTGGCAGCCGGGCTCGCGGTGGACGGATGCGTTTTCCCGCCAGATACTCCGTCTCTTTGCCGGTCACGGACTCGCAATAATCGATCCCCGCTGGGAGGGAATCAAGGAACTGTTCGGCAGTGTTATGGCCGCGGAACTGGACGATCCCCTCGCCTCTGCTAAACTGATCAATGAAACCGCCGACGTGTTTGAAACTGCCAACCTGCGGAAGAAAGCGCTCCGCAAACCAGCAGGCTCGACCAACCTTTTCCTCGAAACCGGGGGCATCCGTCATCCCCTGATCTTCGATGACCGCGGCTTTCGAGCCGGAGAAACGCTGTATTCTGAGCGGGAACTCAGGGATATACTGGATTCGGAACCGGGGAGATTCAGCCCAGCAGCCGGTCTACGACCAGTGTGCCAGGATTCACTCCTGCCGGTTGCCGCAATGATTGCCGGGCCGGGAGAGCGTCGATACTTGGAGCAGATCAAGCCGGTCTACAACCTCTTTGGAGTCGACCAGTCCATGATCTTGCCGCGTGCATCGTTCACGGTCATCGATGCCAGAGCTCTCAGGGTTTCCGAGAAAGAACAGGTGGCGCTTGACGGGCTCTTTCGCACGGCGGAACACATCACTAGTAGTCGTGCACAACAATCCTTTCCCGCCGAGATACAGGACAAATTCGACGCCATCGAGCACTCCATCGGTGCCGGATTCGAAGATCTCGCCGAGGGTATCGTCACCCTTGATCCATCGCTGAAACCATCGATCCTGAAAGATCGGGGACGGGTGCTCCATACCATCCAGAACATACATGAGCGTGCAGTCCGCGCTCATAAGAAGGCGCAGGATATCAGTGAGAAGCGATTCGAGTCTGTAACAGGATTTCTCATGCCCGGCAACGGTGCACAGGAGCGATGGTTCGGTATGGACGCTATTCTTCCGATCCTTGGGGGTGGGGGATTTGACGAGCTTCTTGCGTTGACCAGTCCCGGCGAGGAATATCACCGCATCGTGCTCCCTGGTTGACCGGGGGAAGTCGTGTTTCCGGCAGGGTAAAAAAAAGAGGGCTTGGAGCGGTACCGTCCAAGCCCTCTTCTGTATCGGTATCAGAGTATGGTTACCAATTCAAAACCATGTCGCGATTATCGACAATATCGGCATTCTCGCGGAGATTTTCAATGTATCTTGTCATGAGGCTTTGCTGAATCTCATTTTTCATTCGCTCCTTGAGGGAGACTTTCTCGTTCTCATAGCGCTGCTCATCGATCGGTTCCATGGCAACAAGCTGCACCATACCGCATCCCTGCTGGGTTGTGACCACGCCGGTACAGGCGCCCGCCTCGCTCAACCCAAACGTCCGTGCAACGAGGGTATTCATTGTACCAAGTCCCGGAACGTAGTAATTACGGCGGACAAGCTCGGTTTTCGGCGTTGCTACAACGAGCGAATCCCGCACCGAATTCACCGCCTCGGTTAAATCGATGCCGACACGCATTCGTTCTTCCACACTCGCACAGAACTTCTCCAGGTACTTTATGCGCATCTCACGTTTTGCATCCTCGACCACGCGGTCCTGGACATCCTCGAACGGTGGAATACCCGCTTCAACAACCTCGGAGACCCTGACGACAAAATATCCGTTTTCTGTGGCATAAACCGGAAGGACAGCACCCTTCTTTGCCCGGAACGTCCGCTTGGTTAATAGCTGGGTGTTTGTGCCGATGTTCGGTATGTACTGAGTCTCGCTGGTGAAGAGCGGTGTCTGCTGAATTATCAAGCTGTCAACCTGTGCCCGGAGAGAGAAATCCAAACCGCCGGTCGCATCCTCGTAGAATGAACGGACGCTTGTTTCCACACGGTCGCGCGTTTCGCCGGAAGGCTGAATCTTGAGGAGAATATGGCGAGCTTTGACCTGTTCGATCTCCTTTGAATCTTCTTTGTACTTGATCGAATCAACTTTCACCACGTGGTAGCCGAACGGCGAGAGAAACGTATCAGACATTTCCTCCGGCTTCAGGCTGAAAGCAACGTCCTCGAACTCCTTTGCCATGGTGCCTCTGCTGAAGAATCCGAGATCACCGCCCTGCCGGGTGCCGTCACGGCTGATATTGCCGGGATCGTCCGAGTAGTCGTCTGCGAGAGTAGAGAAATCCTCTCCACCGCGGGCCCGATCCACGAGCAGAGTAGCCCGGTCGAACGCCTCGAGCGAATCGGCCGTCGTCGGTTTCAGGCTGAAAAACACCACATCCAGCCCCCGCATCTCTTCATGACGGTAATCCTCTTTATGCTCCTCGTAGTAGGCCCGGGCCTCATCGAAGGAAACATCCGCCGGATATTGGTTTATGGATGAGGTGCTGACGAAAAACCACTGGATGTTTCTCTGCTCATTATCCCGGAGCCAGCGATTTCGAACCTGAGAATCTGATATGACAACAGCATCTTCCAGACTCTTTTGTAGCTTGACCCTCGGGAGAACATTCCGTGCCTCCTGCTCGATGTAATTCAGTATCTGGCGTGCCTGCGGATCGCTGAAATTACTGGGATTCTGGAGAAATTCCTGGTACTTGGAAAGGCTGAAGGTATCGTTCTCCATGAACATGGGTGCCTGGTAGGCGATCGAGACGGGGTTGTTCATCATATAGCCCAAGAGCTCCGCGTCGGTAACCGTAATCCCACGTTTCTCGATCTCCTGATCGATCAGGAGATCGGGCACGATGTAATTCCAGGTATCTTCATGGAGTTTCCGAATCTGATCAACGGTTAGCTGCTGATTTTGACTGGCCATCTCCTGCTGCTGCCTGAAGAGTCTGTCATAATACTCGTATTGTACATCCTGACCGTTGACCGAACCGACAATGCCGGCACTGACACCCCGGCGGGAACCACCAATATCCATACCCCACTGGAGCACGATCATGCCCACAAAAAATATGACGACGATGATCATGATCCATTTCGTGCTTGCTCGCAACTGCTTTAACATCAACTCTCCCTTAACTCAAAACAGACCGAATTCGTAATTTTCTTTAATCCTGAAATTTACGTAAATATTATGTTAAAATCAATTAATTTTTACGATGGTCGGCTACCGCCCGATACGCGGCGATAGTCTGCGCTCCTTCCCGGTGCATGGGATGCCTTGCACGCACATGGCGAGAAAACCGTGCTGCCTGTGCACCCGATGATGAGCAGGGAGTAAACGAATCGCGCTTGAACATCCGGCGGAGAAAAAAGTCACGTGTATCAAGGCACCCCTGTCCTCGTGATATCAAATGGAGTGCCGAAGAGTATAGCGTAAGGGAAAAAGCGCTTGTCATCCGCCGGCCACCTTTTGTATATTGAAGTAAAATATGATGTTTATAAGATTAATCCGCGGTCACTTTATCCGTTTCCACAACGTTCGAGGTGTATGACCATTCGTCAACGATACAAAATCTCCCTTCTACGCTCCTTCGGAAGATATGGTTGTATTCCGACCAAGATGTTATTCCATTCGTTCATACTTCTCATCAGCGTTATAGCCCCGCTCTCGGGAGCCGGCGCCGGGGAACTCGTATGGCCGATTAATTCTGCGCCCTACATCAGTTCTTCTTTTGGGGAACCCAGGCCCGGACGATTTCATATGGGTGTTGATTTCAAGTCCGGGGGCACAACGGGGAAAAAGGTCTATGCTGTCGGTGACGGATGCGTAATGCGGGTCACGACCTCGCCGTTCGGCTACGGCAAGGCTCTGTACCTCCGTCTGGATACGGGGGAGATAGCGGTGTACGGACACCTCTCGAAATTTCTTCCCGGGATCGAAGACCGGCTTTTCCGCCTGCGCATCAATGCCGGATCATACGACATCGATTGGTGGCCGCGCCCCGGGGAAATCCGTGTAGTGAAGGGACAGGTTGTCGCGTTTTCCGGGGATACCGGGAGCGGACCGGCACATCTCCACTTCGAGCTGCGCGACGAGGACAACAATCCGCTGAATTTCATGCAATCCGGCCTGGAATACCGTGACGTGGTTCCGCCGACCATCCAATCGATCATACTGATTCCACTCGATCATGAATCGACGGTTGACGGTTTTTCTACTGCCCGGTGGTACGATCCCTCGGCAAACGACACGGAACCGATCCACCTTTTCGGCCGTATCGGTGTCGCCGTCTCCACCTGGGACAAGATAAATGGAGCCCGGAATCTTATGGGGATCTACGGGCTTTCACTTGCGGTGGATGACTCTGTTGTGTTCTCGAAGCGGTATGATAGACTGTCTTATGCGCTGAATGGCTGCGGGGGACTCGATTACCTTTTCGGGGGGTTCTATGGCGGAAGCGGTCTCATCTCCGCTCTCTTCAAGCGGCCCGGAAATCTCATCGATTTCTATGAAGGCGATGGTATTCTTTGTTCAGCCGCATACGAAATGACCGACAGCACGACGCTGACTGTGCGGGCACAGGATAATCGGGACAATACGACCACGGCGTCGGTACCGATTGTATTCGGAGAACGGCCGGTATTTCACTCATGCGGGTACGACGGGAAGGGAATGTTCCGCATTGAAGGCGATCACGGATCGGTACAAATCTCCCATGCGGAAATCTGGAAACACGATGATTCTGGGCGGGTTCTCTCTGCCCTCTACTCGTTTGAGGATGACGGCACGGCGGTGACCGGCGATATGCCCGCCGTTCCTGCTTGGTATACCTGCTACCTCGTGGCGGATGATTCCACGAGATCACTGCCAATAACACTCCGGCTCGATACCGTCGAGACACCCACACCCGTTTCGACTGACGATTCCGCGGCGGATAGCGCCGGGCGGCTGTCGATCACCACGATGCTCCGCCACGACCGCATCATTATCAGGGTTGCCTCGGAAAAGGGTCTCTCCTCGATGCCGGTCATCCGGGTGTTTCTCAAGGGTTCAGATCGCCCGTATGAGGTGCTCCACCCAATCCCCGAGAGCGACACATCCTGGGTGGCGCCTCTATCGATCACGGATTCGGGCGTTCATTTTCTTACCATCGAGGCATTCTCTTTCGACC